>NZ_JBEPWD010000029.1:0-18509 GCF_041642575.1 Salegentibacter sp.
GCACTATTAAACCTGGTACATTTTTGTAAACTATTAATTTAGGTAGTCTTTAGCTTAAAGTTTTAATAAGGGTGACAAATTTTTGTCACCCTTTTTTTACCTAAAAAATTCAATGAAAGAACAAGTTTAGAAAGCAAGAGAGCGATCCGCTTTGTGTTTAGGGATCTGATTAATGCTTTTTCTTCTAAAATTTAAATTTTCATAACCTTAGTTTAAAAATTACAACATAAACTGCTGGCTTTAATTTGTTTTTTTTGTGAAAACCAAAAATTGATGAAAACTATAGAGCATTATCTCACCGATCAACAGTTATTAGTCAGTTTAAAAGATGGTAATGAAACCATATTTCCAGTTATTTTTGACAGGTACTGGAAAAGGCTTTATTCGTATGCTTTTAAATTATATCAGGACGATAAGATTTGTGAAGATATTGTTCAGGAAATATTTATTAGTCTTTGGGAAAAAGCTTCAGAATCCCAAATTTTAAATCTGGAAGCCTATTTATTAAGATCGGTAAAATATCGGGTTGCTAACCATATTAGAAGTTTGAAATTTTCTACTATTCAGGAAGAAATTCTAGAGAGTATTCCTTATCCATCAAATTCAGTGCTGAATCTAGAGTATCAGGAGTTTGAAAATGAAGTGCTTTCCCAAGTTAAAAAGTTACCACCTAGATGCCGTGAGATTTTTATCCTCAGTCGTTTTGAAAATTACAGTAATTCAGAAATTTCAGAAAAATTGGAAATTTCCATCCGAACTGTTGAAAAACAAATCAGCAATGCCCTTTCTTTTCTTAGAACCAATTTAGATGACTCTCGTTTTGCGGCGTTTATTACCGCAGTGTTGCTGCAATGTTAAGTAGTCTGGTTTACTATTAAGAGTCTTTTAAGAAGTCCAATTCTTATACGTGTTCTCTCTAAAAAATGTGACTTGTAGATAAAAGCAGGTCTTGAATAAGCACGAATTTATTTATTTAGCCGAAAAGTATGCAGCTAAAAAGGCAAATCCCCAGGAAAAGCTCGCTGTAAACATTTTTTTTAAAAAACTGCAGGAACAGGAAACTCCGTTATTGGACCTTGGGCAGGAAAAGCGCGATAAAATCTATCAAAGGATAGAGAATGAAATTTATCTCAGTAAGAATTCCCAAAAGAAATTCTGGCAAAAAATAATAGCATCAGCTGCTGTACTTTTCTTAATAACAGGTACGGTTCTGCTAAGCTTCCTTCTTGATAATACAATTACCCAGGTCGCCTCTAAAGGTGAAAAGAAGGAAATTGAACTAAATGACGGGAGTAAAATATTTTTGAATTCAGGTTCAAAAATTAGTTATCCTGAAGACTTCAAAAAAGATAGAAGAATCACTCTCGAGGGGGAAGCATTTTTTGAAGTAGCTCCAAACCCTGAGAAACCTTTCAGAATTAAAACCGGGAATACCAATACCACCGTTTTGGGTACCTCATTTAATATTAATGCATATAGCAAAGGAAAAGAGAAGATTAGCGTGAGTTCCGGGGTGGTAGAAGTTTCTTCTTTAAAAAGTCCTTCTCAAAAAATTAAACTGACCAAAAATATGCAGCTTGTTTTCCACAAGGGCAAGAAAACTCTGGTTACTACAGATACGAGTTCAAATTATAATGCCTGGACAAAAAATATAATCGTATTGGAAAAGACAAGTTTAGGTGAAACTGCCAGAATTCTTGAAAACTGGTTCGATATAGATATTCGGTTCGAAAATCCCAATTTAAAGAAGCTCACAATTTCGGGAAAATTCAAAGATGAAAACCTGGAAACCATATTACAAAGCATCGCACTTATTAAAAATTTAAAAATTGAGTATAAAACCCCTAAAACCATCATTATAAGAGGACAGCACAAAAATTTTAATTGAATTAGCCAAAAAACGAACCCGTTTCTGCTGCAACAGAAACGGGCAATAAAAAAATTAGACTACAAATTTTAATCTATAGCCAAATTGTAATGAATACTAATCTACAATTTTTTCTAAATAATATTTTTAAATCCATTGCATTTTTAGTGGTGGGTTTACATAGCTTTTTGGGTGGAATAGAAGCCCACGCCACAACTATTGAGGATACATCAATAAGTATTGAGGTTGAAAATGCATCAATTCTGGAAGTTTTTTCAGCTATTGAAGATAAAACCCGATTTACGTTTGTTTTTGATGAAAGCATAAAGCAAAATCAATATACTTTTACTTTTAACCTTGTTAATGAAAAATTAGAGAAGTTATTAAATAAAATAACTGACCAAACTGGTTTTTCATTTAAGAAGATCAACAACACCATTACGGTATATAGGAAAACGGTAAATAAAGAAAAGCCTAAACCAATACACTCACAAAACGAACAGCAAAGACTCGAAGGAATGGTTATGGATGAAGATGGCCTACCGTTGCCGGGAGTCACTATTCAAATCAAAGACAGCAACAGAGGAACGATCACTAATATGAGTGGGGAATTTTCCTTAGAGGTTGATTCAGATGATATCCTGGTCGTTTCATTTATAGGGTTTGAGACTCAGGAAATACCCGTAGAAGGTCGATTCAACATAAATATTACTCTTCAGGAAAATTTAGATTCTTTAGATGAGGTAGTAGTAATTGGATATGGTACACAGAAAGAAGAAAACGTGGTTAGTTCGGTTAGTAGAGCAAATCTGGGGAACATTGAAACCCGTCCATCGGCTAACATAGCAAGTTCTTTACAGGGAGTTGTACCCGGGTTAAATATTAGATCCTCATCTGGAGGTGATCCATCCACAACTCCTGAGATAAATATTCGGGGCTTTAATTCTATAAATGGTGGATCTCCTCTTATTATTATTGATGGGATAGAAGGTGATATTGCCAATATCAATCCAAATGATATTGAAAGTGTTACTGTTTTAAAAGATGCCGGAGCAGCAGCCATTTATGGTGCCAGAGGTTCTTTTGGGGTAGTGCTGATAACGACTAAATCCGGAAAAGAAGGCGAATTTAATGTCGAATATTCCAATAATACTGGTTTTACAACAAATACTACCCGTACCGATTTTGTGACTAATCCTGCTACCTATGCACGTTGGGTTGATGGTGCTATTGGTTCTTATCATAGCGGTTGTTATGTATGCTATGACGATGAGGACATGGAAATTGCTGAGCAGGTAGGAAATGGAGAAAGGGAGCCCTTTTATGAAGAGCAGCCTGATGGAACCTATAAGTTTTATGGGAATACTGATTTCTATGATTTACTATTTAAAGATCGTAGATCACATCAAATAAATAATATTTCAGTTTCTGGTGGTTCCGATAAACTAACCGGTGTTATCTCAGGACGAACCTATGAGCGTGAAAAGATTCAGAATATTCAGGATGCTGAGATGAAACGATATAATCTACAGCTTAAATTGAGTGCTACTCCTTATGACTGGTTAAAGTTAAGTGCTTTAAGCAGGTTTAGTAGTAGGTTTGATGAAGAATATGCAGGAACGAAAAACGGATGGGGAGGTGAATTTGGTGTTAGTAAATGGCGTGATCTTTTTCCAAATCATCCCGCCTTTGTAGACGGCTATGGGGTGAGTGTTGGACGAACCAGGAATGGATATGTTGGCCGTTTAGGTGCTCTGAAAGAAGGTGCCGCTCACAGGAAATGGCAGTATGAAAATCTGACTAATACTCTTGGTGCTGAAATTAAACCCATAGAAGGATTAGTACTTAATATGAATTATAACTATAGTATTGACCGAACAGATCGTACATTTTCTTACAAGCCATTCAGTTATCTATCAGGAGAGAAACTTGAATTAATTGAGAATGCGGGCCTTAATCGACTTAATGAATATCGTTGGAAGGATAATTATACCGCAATAAACATATATGGAACCTATACCAGGGAAATTGCAGATAAGCATAATTTCAAGTTGATGCTCGGTTTTAACCAGGAGGAGTTTGACCGGGACAGAGTGGGAATGGGAATAGAAGATTTGTTGACCAGAGACAAGGCTAATATTGCTTTTGGAACGGAGATGTTAAATATGGAAGGTTCTACTTTGGAATGGGCTATTCAGGGATATTTTGGCCGATTTAACTATGATTATGATGGTAAATATCTTTTGGAAGTTAATGCTCGTTATGACGGATCATCCCGTTTTCCCGAGAAAAATCGATGGGGGCTTTTTCCTTCTGTAGCCGCAGGTTGGATAATTGATAGGGAAGACTTTTGGACACCTCTGGAAAGCGCAATATCCTCATTAAAGCTGAAAGCATCCTACGGTAAGTTAGGAAATCAAAGTGTGGGAGTAAATACCTTCAGGCAGTTAATTGGAATGGGCAGAACCTCGTGGTTATTTGATGGAGAACAGGAGAATTATGCCAGGGTTCCTGCACCACTACCGGCTAATATTGGTTGGGAAAAAATAACCTCAACAAATGTAGGTGTGGATATGGGCTTTTTAGATGATAAATTAACTGCCTCCGCTGAATGGTATGAGCGTCATACCCGTGATATGTATTTACCGGGAGAACCACTTCCGGGTGTTTTTGGAGCCTCAGAGCCACGGCGTAATTACGCAGCCATGCGAAACAGAGGCTTTGAATTAACTCTTGGTTATAATGATCAATTTAATGTACTGGGTTCTGAGCTTTCTCTTAGTGCACAGGCAAATGTATCAAATAACCGTGGTTTAATTACAAAATTTGACAATCCAAACGGCCTGTTGAGTACCTTTTGGGAAGGGCAGCAAATTGGAGAGATATGGGGTTACCGTATAGACGGGCAATTTCAATCGGATGAAGAAGCTGCAGCATTTCAAAGCGAATACGGAAGAGATAATCTCTTTAGGGTTTACAGGGGGATACTTGATTACGGCTCCAACAGTGATTGGAACCTCCTTAGAGGGGGAGATCTTAGATATGTAGATACCGATGGGGATGGTAGTATTGATAATGGAAACAATACGCTTGAAGATCCAGGGGATTTGGTTCCAATTGGTAATGCAATGCCTCAGTTCCCATTTGGTTTTAATGTAAATGCTTCATGGAAAAACTTTGATGTCACGGTTATTGGACAGGGAGTTGCCAAACAAGACTGGTATCCAAACGGGCCATTGTATTGGGCTACATTCCACAGGCCATATACTTCTTTTATAAGAAAAGATCTTTTAGACCAGGTTTGGGATCCTGCGCATCCTAACGATCCGAACAGGATTTACCCTCAAAGGCAAAGGGCTTATAATGCCTTAAGTGCCGGCCGTATGTCTTATAATTACAATGACCACTTTTTAACAAACATTGGGTATTTAAGGATTAAAAACCTTACTGTGGGGTACACCATTCCACCAAGCCTTACTAATAAAGTCAATATTAAAAGGCTAAGGATTTTCCTTAGTGGAGAGAATATGTTTACCTGGTCTTTTGGAGGCTTAACGAAATATTTAGATCCGGAAGAGGTGGGAGCGCATGTAAGTTATTCCAACCCTAATAATGTAAGCGGAAGATCGGCTACCAATACCCAATTATATCCTATGGGCAAGACCTTTTCAGCCGGCTTGCAAATCAACCTGTAATTTTTCAATTGAAATAAGGAGATTATCAAATACATGAAATTAACAATGATAAAAATGAAAAAAATAGACATAAAGAGTAGAATAATTCAAATGTCTGCGGTAGTAATTTTGACCTTCATTATGGCAGGCTGTGAGGCGGATATACTTGAACAATCACCTGGTGATGCAGTTACTTCCGATGAATTCTTCAACACCGGTGCCGACTTAAAGGCTTACACCAATGACTTGTATGCGATGTTGCCAACTACATCTGTATATATGGATGATTCGCATTCAGATAATATTTTAGGTGTAAGTGCTGGTGACAGACTCCGGGGAACACGCATTGTTCCTACTGACAGGGGTAGCGGGGGATGGTCCTGGGGCTACCTGCGAAGAATTAATTATTTTCTGGAAAATTATGATAGGGTAGACGATGAAGAGGCCACGGCACAATATTCTGGAATAGCCCGGTTTTTTAGAGCCTACTTTTATTTCGAAAAAGTCCAACGATTTGGTGATGTGCCATGGTATAGCGAAGTAATTGATCTGGAGGATGAAGAGCTATTATATAAAGCGCGGGATTCACGAGAGTTGGTAATGGATTCCATTATGGCTGATATTGATTATGCCATTGAGAATATTCCTGCGGAAAAGGAGTTAAATCGCATCACTAAATATACAGCTCTCATTTTAAAAGCCCGGATTGCTCTCTTTGAGGGAACTTTTAGGAAATACCATGGGATGGAAGATTATGTGCGATTTTTGGAGGAATCTTCTTCAGCCGCAAAAGAATTGATGGATTCCGGGGCCTATTCCCTTTATACCGCCGGAGGTGAAGAGCAGGCATATCTCGACCTATTTGCCATGGAAAACCAGAACACCACTGAAACTATTTTAGCTGTGGATTTTGAATTTGGTTTAAGAACTCACGATCTGGCTTATAGGATGACAGCACCAACACAGGGAAGATGGGGCTTAACAAAAGAGCTGGTCAACAGTTATTTAATGACTGACGGAACACCGTTTACCGATCAATCTGGATATGAAACCATGGAGTTTTATGAAGAGATGCAGAATCGGGACCCAAGGTTGACACAAACTACAGCAGGACCTGATTTTGCAACCTTTGGTTCGCAGGATCCTGAACCTGTAAATTTGGATATAACCAGAACAGGCTACAGAGTGATCAAAGGATTGCCTCCAAAAGGGCCTCAATGGGGATCGGGTGGTTCATTTAATGATGTTATCCTTTTCCGGTATGCAGAAGCCTTGTTGATTTATGCTGAAGCAAAAGCAGAACTCGGTACATTGACCCAGGGTGATTTGGATAACTCAATTAATAAATTAAGGGACCGCGTAGGTTTACCACATCTGAACATGGCAGAGGCTAATGCTAATCCCGATCCTTTTCAGGAGAGTCTATACGATAATGTGGAGCAGGGAGCCAATAAAGGTGTAATCCTGGAAATTCGTCGCGAACGTAGGGTTGAATTGGTGAATGAAGGGTTACGTTGGGACGACTTAATGAGATGGAAGGAAGGTAAAAAAGTGGAAGAACCAATAGAAGGTATTTACTTTTCTGAATTAGGTGCCTATGATTTCAATAATGATGGCCGCTTTGATGTATATGTACACGATGGTGATACCTCAGGGGCACCGGATGAAGTAACTTCTACAATAAACACAAATGAAAGACCACTTACAGAGGGCACTTCGGGCAACCTACTTTTATTCGAGGGTGGGAGTTTTGATGAAACCAGAGACTATTATTATCCTATACCTATGGAAGACTTAGAGCTGAATGAAAATTTAGAACAAAATCCTGGATGGTAATAATTGATACATGCTAAGAGGTATTTAAATAATACTGTTTGCTCATAAAATCAAATAATTAAATTTTTTAAAATGATAAAAAAAATAATTCTAGGAATTTTCCTATCAGGAACGTGCTCGCTTTTCGCACAGCAAACTTTAAGCGGAGTGGTTTTTGAAGATGCCAATCAAAACGGCAAAAAAGACCGTCGTGAAAAAGGAATCGCTGAGGTAGCCGTAACTAACGGTACTAATGTTGTTCTTACCAATCAAGAAGGAAAATATGAACTTCCAGTTGGCCAAGATGATATTATTTCCGTCATAAAACCTTCAGGATATAAAGTTGGAAAAAATGAAGATAACCTGCCTCAATTCTTTTATATCCATAAACCTAAAGGTTCACCAGACTTAAAATTTAAAGGGGTGGAGCCAACGGGAAAATTACCAAAATCGGTTGATTTTGCTTTAATTCCTTCCGAAGAGAAAGAAGATTTTACCACGCTTATTTTTGGAGACCCGCAGCCCTATAATCAACAGCAGGTCGATTATTTTGCCAGGGGCATAGTGTCTGAAGTTGAAGGTATAGAAAATGTGCCTTTCGGCTTGAGCCTTGGAGATTTAGTGGGTGATAATCTTGATCTTTTTAATCCGTATATAAAAGCGGTAAAGCGGGTGGGAATTCCTTGGTATAATGTATTGGGAAACCACGATATCAATTTTGATGTGGAAAACGATACACTTTCCGATGAAACCTACGAGGCCCATTTTGGCCCTGCCAACTATGCGTTTAATTATGGAAAGGTGCATTTCATTGTTTTAGATGATGTGCTGTATCCAGATCCCCGGGATGGAAAAGGTTACTGGGGTGGTTTTCGGGAAGACCAGTTTGAGTTTATAGAAAACAACCTGAAACATGTTCCTAAAGATCGTTTAATAGTAGTCGCTTTACATATTCCGCTTAGTGAACCTGAAGGAAGAGATACTTTTAGGGATGAAGATAGAGACAGGCTTTTTGAGCTTTTGAAAGATTTCCCAAATACTCTTTCGCTTTCTGCCCATACACATATCCAAGGTCAAAATTTCTTCGGAAAAGTAGAAGGGTGGCAGCAGGATAAGCCTCACCATCATTATAATGTGGGAACCACTTCCGGAGATTGGTACTCCGGAAAATTAGACGAAAATAATGTTCCGGTTTCCACTATGCGTGACGGGACACCAAAGGGTTACGCATTTATTAATTTCGACGGAAATGAGTATAGCATAGATTATAAAGTAGCAGGACAACCAGCCGATTATCAAATGGAAGTTTTTGCGCCAAAAGTAGTGGCCAAAGGCAGGAGAACCAAGGCAGGAATTTATGTGAACTTCTTTATGGGGACTGAAGGTGATGAGGTTTTATACCGAATTGATGATGGAGAATGGAAAGAAATGCAATATATAGAAGATTATGATCCCTCCTATATAGAAATGGTGTATGAATGGGATTCAACTGAAGAACTAATGCCAGGGAGGAGATCTTCCAACCCTGTAAAAAGCACACATTTGTGGCGTGGTAACATTCCTACAAAACTGGAAGCCGGGGAGCATAGTATTGAAATAAAGGCTACCGATATGTACGGAAAAACCCATACTGCAAAAAGTGGTTATCGTTTAGCGGAACCCGCTGAGTAGTTTTTTCAAGTTTTTGTTTGAGTAATAAGGCCTGCCCAGGGTTCGCTAAATTTACGGCAGGCCTTTATTTTTAATAAAAATTAAAAAGATGAAAATTATAAAAACCGTTTTACTATCGTTTCTAATGCTTTCTATTGGTTGCAAGAACAATCAGGAGCAAAAAAAAGATTTACGGGAAACCGAAGCCCCAAGTATTAAGGTTCAGGTGCAGGGTCACCGGGGAGATAGAGGTAATTTCCCGGAAAACACTATTCCCGCTTTTATAAGCGCGGTAAAAAAGGGCGCCGAGGTAATCGAGCTGGATGTGGTGATTTCTAAAGATAAAAAAGTGGTTGTGTCTCACGAGCCATTTATGCATTCATTGTATGTATTGACCCCTTTAGGAGATAGTATTTCTGAAGAAAACCAGGAAAACTTTAATCTTTACGAGATGACTTACGATAGCATCAGAAGGTTTGATGTTGGTTCTAAAGGAAACCGATTATTCCCTGAACAACAAAAACAAATTACGTATAAGCCATTACTGGCTGAAGCTATTGATTCAGCAGAAAATTTTATTAAAAAGAATAATCAGGAATCAGTTAAATATAATATTGAACTGAAAAGTTCCGAAAATAAATATGGTACTTATCAGCCAGAGCCAAAAGAATTTGTGAAGTTGGTTATGGAGGTAATTCAGGATAAAAACCTCAGACAAAAGATGAATTTGCAATCTTTTGATGTAAATATTCTAAATGAAATCCATGAAAGTTACCCAGAAGTGGAAATCGCTTATCTGGTTTCAAAAGAAGGTATAGAAAAGAATCTTGATCTGTTGAATTTTCATCCTGAAATCTATAGCCCCCATTATTCCCTGGTAAAAGATGCTACTTTTGTAGATTCGATTAAAACTCAAGGAATGCAATTAATTCCGTGGACGGTAAATGAGACCCGGGCTATTGAAAGAATGATTGATTTAAATGTAGATGGGATTATTACAGATTATCCCGAACGGATATTAAAGATGAGAAAAGAAGCCAATTAAAAAAGTCGATATTCTTTGAGGTACTACTTTAATCCTCCAGGCTTTTATGTTCCAGTAAAAATTTTAAATGCTCACTTTAAAACTTAACATTGGTATTAAATTTAAGTTTATTTAAAGTAATATTTTTGCAATCAAAAATACTTGAGTAGTGGTAGAAGTAAAGATGGGAATGCGAGAGCATTTTTATATTGAGAATAGGAAAACTTTACAACTATATTATATTGTACATCAGGGGAATTGTCCATTGCTTCCTCAAAACTCCGGACGGTCTTTGCTGGGAGAGTTTTCTGACTTTGAAGAAATGTTAGAGGTAACCGGGAAGGGCAAAAGTGAGGTTCAAAAATGTCAGGTATGCTTTTTTTAAGGAAGAGTGATTAATTAACTTCAATACACTTTTTTGTTACCGCCCTTTTAATAAAAACCTTCGACTGCCAGGTTTTATCGAGATTACTGATTTATTTAACCTGGTTTCTTAGAAAATTACTATACCATTTACCTGAAGCTTTTATTGTTCTTTTTTGGGTCTGGTAATCTACGTGTACCAGCCCAAATCTCGGGCGAAATCCCTCTGCCCATTCAAAATTATCTGTGAAAGACCAAACGAAATAGCCCTTTACATTCATTCCTTCCTTTTTTGCCTGAAGCACCGCCTTAAGGTATCCTTTTAAATAATTGGTTCTTCTTTTATCATTAATTCTCCCATCTTCTATGATGTCTTTAAATGCTGCACCATTTTCAGTAACATAGATATCCCTAACTTTTTTGTAGCTGTTAAATTTTTTCAGCATTTGGTAGATTGAATCGGGATATATCTCCCATTTCATAGCAGTAATGGGGACTTTTCTTTTTTCAGCTTTGATATTTCTAGCCTTAATGTAGGGCACAAACCAGGAATGTTTAATAATCTCCCTGGTGTAATTTTGTACACCTATAAAATCGAAATCAAACTGTAATAATGCCTTATCCCCGGGAAGCTGATATTTTTCCATCTTTTTAAGAAATTTAAGGTCTTCAACCGGGTATCCCATTCCTAATGCAGGCTCGATAAACAAGCGGTTTACCAAAGCATCTATTCTTTGGGCTGCCATGATGTCTTTTTGAATTGGACGGGATGGCTCAATAAAGGAACAAGAAAAAGTTGTACCTACCTTGGCGAGGGGATAATATTGTTTTATAATTCTCGCTCCTTCTGCCTGGCATAAGGCAGCGTGGTGGATTGCCGGCAAAAAGTTTTTCATTCCCCTTTTTCCGGGAGCGTGAACTCCTAAAAAGTATCCGGCACCTACAAATACCAGGGGCTCATTAAGAACCATCCAGTTTTTGACTCTGTCGCCAAAACATTGTACACAAAGAGTTACATAGTCTTTAAACCAGGATATAATTTCTCTATTTGTCCAACCTCCTTTTTGTTCCAGGGCAGCAGGAAGATCCCAATGATAAAGTGTTACCCATGGTTCAATATCAAGAGCCAGGCATTTATCTATAAGTTTGTTATAAAAGTCGATTCCTTCAGGGTTTGGAACACCTACGCCGGCCGGGATCACTCTTGACCACGAAATTGAGAACCTGAAATTATGAATGTTTAGATCTTTCATTAAATAAAGGTCTTCCTCGTATTTGTTGTAAAAATCGCAAGCGATATTTCCGTTATGAGCCTGATAAATTTTACCACGCTTCGCAGTAAAAATATCCCAGATGGATGGCCCTTTCCCATCGGCCTGGTGGCTACCTTCTATTTGATATGCGGCTGTTGATACTCCCCATTTAAAATCCTTGCCAAAATCCTCCCTTTTTAGGGAAAGCTTTTTTTCCTGTTCCTCTTTTACCATCACATTTATGCAAAAGATGGAAATAGGTTATTAAAAAAACATGAACCTGTATTTTCTGTTTTCATTTATTTATTAAGGGTTCACCCTTCCCAAAAATGCGCTGTTGATCACACTTAGGTTGGATAAAAGATGTTCGTTAAAAAGTGTTTCGATAATTTCCTGGGTAATATCCGGGTAATTCACGCTTATCACCCTATCTTCCTTTAACCAGTTTTCAATTTCCGGGTATTGTTTTTTCTTAAGGTTTTTTAGCACTGTAACTCCTAAGTATTGAAGAGCAGCAGCGTTGCAATGCTGTTCATATTGATTATCCATAGGAACTACCAGGAGTTTCTTTTTCAAAAACAAGGCTTCTGCCGGAGTTTCAAACCCTGCACCACATAGAATGCCTGTACTGGATGCCATACTTTCTAGGAAGGCTTCATTGCTTATTGGTCTTATTGAAACATTGTCACAGCTATACTCCTTGTTGTTATGCTTTGAAAAAACCTCCCATTTGATATCTCTAAATCGGGATAGGATCTTAATAATCTTTTTATCGCTGTAAGCCGGTAGGTAAACTGTATAATGACCTTTGTTGGAAACAAAGAGTTCCCGCACCTGTTTTCTTATTACGGGGGTATAGGTATGATCATTAAATTTTTCAAAGTGAAAGCCATATCTTGCTGTGGCGGGAGCATAATATTTCAGGATGAACTTTCCTATTTTGTCCCTGTGTCTCGGTAATGGTGCTTCACTGGATAAAACAGCGCATTGATGACTCAGGGCAATGCAGGGTTTTCTTTTCAGGTAACAGGCCCAGGCAGAAATGGGCTCAAAATCGTTGATCACGATATCATAAATTTCAACAGGAACTTTATTGATCTCTCTTAGAATCCTTTTGATGTTATTCTGAAGAAAGGTTTGCCATAAGTCTACACCTCCCTTTTTGCCAAAGATGAATCCAATTCCCTTCATCTGGTACTCTACTGGATAAGGTAAGGCAACATCTGCCTGTGTCCCGCTAATTAAAATATCCACCTCTCCAATATTCATAAGAATAGGTATGATATCTCTTGCTCTGCTTAGGTGTCCGTTCCCGGTGCCTTGGATAGCGTATAATATTTTCATATTTTTTTTAAAAGTGTTATTTAAGGCTTAACGAAATTTAATTCCTTCACCAGGTTTTGAAATAATTCATTGCTGTTCATACTTACCTCCTTAAACTTTTTAGCCCGTGCTGCCGCGACCCTTTGATGATCTTCATTAAAATAATAAAGCTCCCAGCTCCCGTTTTGATATTCTAAAGCAGTTAAGTTTTCTATCCAGTCCCCGGAATTAAGATAGGTGACTTCACCATCCTTAGCCTTTATTTTCCTGATTTCCGGTTGATGGATATGGCCGCAGATCACATAATGATATTCATTGGAAATGGCAATTTCTGCAGCGGTTTGTTCAAAATCATTTATAAATTTGACTGCACTCTTCACACTGTTCTTAATTTTTTTGGAAAGGGATAATTTGCCTCTCCCCATTCCTTCAGAAACATAATTGAACACCCTGTTGATTAATATCAAACTGTCATATCCCTTCGCCCCCAGTTTTGCCAGCCACTTGGAGTTTTGCATCGTAACATCAAAAACATCTCCGTGAAATATCCAGGTTTTTTTACCGTCCAGATTAAGAACTACTTTATTTACAATTTTAAGGGACCCCATTTCAAAACCAACAAATTTCCTAAGCATCTCATCGTGGTTACCAGTGACATAGTAAACTTTTACCCCCTGTGCTAAAAACCCTGTAATACATTTTATGACTTGCATATGGGATTCCGGCCAGTAACTCTTATGGAACTGCCAAATATCAATTATGTCGCCATTGAGGATCAATATTTCAGGCTGTACACTTTTGAGGTAACTCAGGAGTTCTCTTGCGTGGCAACCATAGGTGCCCAGATGAATGTCAGAAATGACGACGACCTCTACTTTGCGTTTTTTCATCGTTTTGAGATTTTAATTTTCGAAATGGATTAATGAAGCAATGACTGTTATGCCTTCCTGAAGAAAGAAAGGAGGAAGAATATGAAAGAAATAGATGTATAATTATAAATTCCTGAAAAATAAATGAGGGACTACCTCCTTTAAGTTTTAAAAAGGCAGGCAATCCGGAGAAGAAAAAAAGGGGAGAGAAGACCTGGTGCTTTCGTTTAGAAGCTTGGACATTATCTAATGGTCGATTTTCCAATAATACCAGATTTAATTTTGAAGCAATTTAAAAATGAAACCCGGTGTATTGATCACATAATCATTAAATTACCTTTAAGAAATTGCTTTCTTTTAATTTTATAACCCAAAAAAGGGTGTAGATTTTTTAACACCCTTACTTTTTGGCTAATTCAAACAAACCTGACAATCCAACCTTGGCTATGGTTGATATATAATTAATTGTCGCCGCAAATTTACTTCAACAAGCCTATTGCTGTATTAACTTAAAATGAAGTCATTAATAAGAAAGCATTATTCCTTTAGTGGTAAAGAAAGTTATTCAGGAGAAAATCTTCAGCGAAGAATGGGGTTCCAAGCTTTGGATGGGAATATCCTGGAGAGGTAATGCTTCTATTAGGAAAGAAATAATTGAGTTATTTGATTATGCGATCTTTAAAACTGCTATTACAGAAGAACTAATATATTCGATTCCAATAGCAATAACAATAAAACCTATAATTCTGGAAATAGCATTTATTCCTGAAGCTCCAAGGAATTTTACGATATAGTGCGAACCTCTGAGCATGAGAAAGGTAGTAAAGCAAACAGCCATAATAGCAGAAATAACAATTACCTTTTGAGCAAATAGATCATACTGCTCATAAAGCCCAATGAGAAGGGAAATAGAACCAGGCCCTGCCAGCATAGGAATAGCCAGTGGAGTGAGTGAAATTGCATCCCTTTGAAAGGCATCTTCTTTTACGCGCTCTTTTTCCATTCCCTTGTGCTTGGAAAAGGACCCGGTAAGCAAGGCAAAACCTGAAGTGGTAATAATTAAACCACCCGCAATCCTTAGCGATTCAATACTTATTCCAAAGAAATGAAGAATATACCTACCTACGAAAAAAGATATAACCAAAATTACCAAAACATTTATAGAGGTGAATAAGGAAATTTTTGAACGTTCTTTTTGAGAATGTTCCTGGGTTAACCCAACAAATATTGGCAATGTCCCCAAGGGGTTTATTACAGAGAACAATGCAGCAAACACAACAATGAATAATTCCATTTTTTCTGCAAAAATGCACCTGCTTTTTCATTTGTAAATTATACTGTTGTTAAATAAAAATTATGAAATCTCTTTATAGATAAAACTTAATAACAACACAGCTGCATTGGATTGAACCTGCGTCAGGGGAATAGGCCTCAGGTTTAACTGCTTAATTTTTGCAATTTCAGGATCATTTACGGTATACACTTCCAAAGTATTAGACCTTTTCCTAATTCTCTTTCTGGTGAGAATAAAATAAATTCCTGAAATACAGAACAAAGCAGATAGCAGGTAAATAACAGTAAAACTGAGCTTAAACCACAGAGAATAAGGGGCGATCCAGATATAAAAAAGAAGACCGGTCAATAAGATAAGACAGCACGTAAAGAAGATTTGCCCAAGTTGTGAATCTGTTTCCCGAAGCAGATAGGTAAATAAATCCAGGAGCTTTGCCCTTAGCCGAAGAGTAAAAACTGCAAAACGCTCCAAAAACATCTTATCTTTCTTGTGATTACCTAACTAAAGATAAAGAAAAGAAAGAATTGTCGGGTCTTAAACTTGTGCTCAGTCGAGTTTCAGGTAATAAGAAGTGCTTCGTCCGCCCCCCTCTTTGACAAGAATTCCTTTATCATAAAGATCCTGGAGATCTCTGGTGGCAGTTGCTTTCGAGGTTCTATTCAAAGAAACATATTTTCTTGCATTAATGCCGCCTTCAAATCCTTCCGGGCCTGATTCAAACATTCTTTTTAGAGCCTTCAATTGTCTTTCATTAAGTTTACTTTTGAACCGGTCGAAAAACTTAGTTTTTTTCAGAGTAAAAGCAACTAAAGATTCGGCATCTTTTTGAGCAGTAATTGTTGTATTTATGAAATAAGTTATCCAGGGAGTAATTTCATTTTTTCGTTGAGCTCGTTGTAATTCGTCATAATAATCCTTCTTATTGTTTTCAATGGTTTTAGAAAGACTGAGTAATACAGGCCTTCGCATAAATTGTGAAAGGGCTTTTTCTGAAATGGCTCTTCCAATTCTTCCGTTGCCGTCCTCAAAAGGATGTATTGATTCAAAATAAAGGTGGGCAATGGCCGCTCGAATAATGGGTTTTCTTATTTCTGTTTTGCCTCCATGGGCTGTGTCATTAAACCATTGAATAAACCTTTTCATTTCAGAAGGAACTACTTTAGAAGGAGGAGCTTCGTAATGGATTATTTCTCTACCCATGGCACCCGAAACAATTTGCATGGGTTCCTTGTGACTACGCCATTTTCCCGCTTCAATTCTACTATTTCCTTTCATAAGCATCCCGTGCCATGTTAAAAGACTGCTTTTTGTTAATGCCTGTTGATAATTTTGCTGAGCATCTACCATTAATTCAGAAATTCCCTGTGCACTAAGATCTTTAGTTGTATATTTTGTGTAAAGCCCCAGGTTATTTTTAATAGAAGACATCACGTCTTTCCTGTCAAGATATTCACCCTCAATTTCTGAGGTTTTGATTGCTTCCGAAACCAAAACTTCAATTATGGATTCCATTTTAATATCCTGGGGTAATCCTTCTAATATTCCATTAATTCTTCCGCTTCTTTCAGAAAATTCAAAAAGGAGATCCTCTACATGTTGTGTAGAATACTGAAATTTTGGCCAGTCAGGTTGTTGCCAATTGTATTTCATGAGCCGAATAAATTAATTAATCGGCTCAAATATACGTAATTTTTGATTTGTTTGTTTTGTTATTCGGCTCAGGATATTTGTGATGGCTGCAGATGTTTTAATACTTTTCAAGAACGAAATCTTTAGACCTGTATTTTAATTCTTCTTCTTTTTATTACCTGTAGATTTCTGAACCTCTTTTTCTGCCAGTTTACTTTTTAATACATTCATATCATCACTAATCTTTCGGTCTACGATTTTAGCATAATGCTGGGTGGTTCTAAGATCCCTATGTCCCAACATTTTACTTACAGATTCTATAGGAACACCATTGGTAAGTGTAATTGTAGTTGCAAAGGTATGTCGGGCCAGATGAGTGGTAAGGGGTTTGGTAATTCCGCATAGTGCAGCGATTTCCTTTAAAAATGCATTGGATTTCTGGTTGCTTAGCACCGGTAAAACATACTTGCCGTCTTTCACCTCAGGATGATCTTGATAGCGATCTAAAATTTCTTCTGCAACAGGTAACAGCGGAATACTGCTTAAGGATTTTGTTTTGGTTCTTTTTATGCGAATCCATTTACCACCGTCTATGCCTTTGTTAATATCAGCACTACTCAATTTTTTCACATCAGAATAGGCCAGGCCGGTATAACAGCTAAAGACAAACATGTCCCGAACCAGTTTCAGGCGATCCAGGTGAAGGTCTTTCTGGATCAGTGTTTGAACTTCTTCCTCATTCAAGAATTCACGTTCCACCGTTTCAAACTGTACCTTGTAATTATAGAAAGGATCCCGGTCCATCCACTGGTTGGCCAAAGCAATGCGAATGATTTTTTTAAAATTGTTGACATACTTCAGGGCTGAATTGTGGTTACACTCCCGCTTGGTCTTGAGGAAATATTCTAATTTAGAGATGAATTGATGATTAATATCATTCATAGGATAATCCTCGGTGTTATATTCCTCCATAAGGAATTGCTCAATATGATTATAACATGTCCAGTAACGCTTTGCCGTACTCTTAGAGATACTTTTACCCGATAAGCGATCCATTTGTTCGTTATGCTCTTTAAAGACTTTCAGGGTCATCTTTGGCTTCTTTCTATTTACCCCTTTAAATTCATCAAGAATACTTTTGGAAGAAATAATTTTATTTTTTTCAATCAAGTCTTGATGTATGTTCTTAATCTTATTCCTAAGAACATTGATATAATTATTCAGTTCTGTCGCTTCGGGACTTTTGCCCAGCATTTTTTCAGACTTAGGATGCCATTTCCTGGGATCAACTTTGCGATTTATGCTTATTGCAGATCGCTTATTATTTACAGATATCCTTAAATAAATATCACTCTCAGCAGATTTGTTGCTTCTGCTTTTTCTAAGGTAAAAACTAAGTTGATAAAAAGTGCTCATATTTTTGGTTATAAAATTGGCACTTAAAGTAGTAAAAAATGATATACGAAATGAAACTTTAATATTTTGTAAAGAATTGATATTAAGTGGTTTTGAGTAGTTCTGGTTACCAATTTTTCTCGAAAAAATTGGTAACCAGATTGGTAACCAGAAATATGTATTTTTTTGATATTAAACAATATCATTAAAAACAAAAAACCCTGTGAATCATAGGATTACAGGGTTTTTGATGTCATTTGATAGGTAAAAAGTGGAGTCGGAGGGGTTCGAACCCTCGTCCAAACAAGCAATTCAGCAGCTTTCTACACGTTTAGTCTTCGCTTGGTTGTCGA
>NZ_JBEPWD010000029.1:18609-28301 GCF_041642575.1 Salegentibacter sp.
AATCATAGGATTACAGGGTTTTTGATGTCATTTGATAGGTAAAAAGTGGAGTCGGAGGGGTTCGAACCCTCGTCCAAACAAGCAATTCAGCAGCTTTCTACACGTTTAGTCTTCGCTTGGTTGTCGATGCAAGACCGGCCGAAAACCACCAATCTTACACGTATTCCCGCTTAAGTTTCAAAACCGCATCAGGACCCTGCGGTTTCTATATTTACTTTTTCGGTGCCTCAAATGCGGACGCCGTAAATCAAGGCTTCCGCGAGGCATCTCGGCTCCCTACCTTGTAGGGACTAAGCAAATCCTACTGTGATTCGGATTATGCAGCCAAGGCGTAGTTATTCTCGCCGTTTAAAAAAGTGTGAAATATGAGATTTACGAGCTATATCCCAGCGCTCGACGTGCTTACAACTCAATTAGACTCGCTGTCAAAACCAAGTCGACCCCATAAATAAAGAACTTATCAATCTCAGTTATTCTTAACTGATCTGAGTCTGCAAAGATACCAAAAAATTATATCTTTGAAACTCACTCATTACTACGCAAAATACATACCAGAAATGATAAAATTCGCTCTTATAAAAGAACGCAAGACTCCGCCCGATCGCAGGGTGGTATTTTCTCCCGAAAAACTTCAGGAATTACAGCAAAAGTTCCCTGAAGCCGCCTTTAAGGTAGAGAGTTCTGATATTCGGATTTTTTCTGATGAGGCTTACCGAAAGGCCGGTTTTGAGGTGACAGACGATGTGTCAGATTGTGAAGTGATGCTGGGAGTAAAAGAAGTGCCCTTGCCGGCGCTTATTCCGAATAAAAAGTATTTCTTCTTTTCGCATACCATCAAGAAGCAGCCTTATAACCGGGACCTGTTAAGAGAAATCCTGAAGAATAACATAGAACTTTATGATCATGAAGTGATCGTGAAAGAAAATGGAGCAAGGCTTATTGGTTTTGGTCGCTATGCGGGGCTGGTAGGAGCTTATAATGGTTTCCGCGGAATTGGACTCAAAGAAGGTCTTTTTGAGCTTCCGAAAGCAGAAGAGCTGCCTGACCTGAATGCGATATGTGCAGAACTGGATAAGATCGAGATTCCACCGATTAAGATCGTGCTTACCGGGAGCGGAAAGGTAGCCCGGGGAGCCAAAGAGATCCTGGATCATTTAGGAATAAAACAGGTTGGAGTAGAAGAGTATTTGAAGAAGGACTTCACGGAACCGGTTTACTGCCTTATTGACGTTCTGGATTATAATAAACGTAAAGATGCTAAGGTTTTAAACAATAAGGATTTTTACAAGCATCCTGAAGAGTATGAATCTGATTTCATGCGCTTTGCCAGGGTGAGTGATATGTTTATCGCCGGGCATTTTTATGGGGATGGGGCTCCGGTATTCTTCAATGCTGAAGATGCCAAATCTCCCGATTTTAAAATAAAATACATCTCCGATATTTCCTGTGATATCAACGAACCTATCGCCAGCACAATCCGTCCCTCGACTATTGCCGAGCCTTTTTATGGGTATGACGCCGAAAATGAGATGGAAGTAGACTTCAGGGAAAGAGATTCTATCCTGGTAATGGCGGTAGATAACCTGCCATGCGAACTGCCAAAAGATGCCAGTGAAGGTTTCGGAGAAATGTTTCTGAAACACGTAATCCCCGCATTTTTTAATGATGATGCGGATAATGTGCTAAAAAGAGCCCAAATGACCAGTGGCGGTAAACTGACCACAAAATTCAGTTACCTCGAAGATTATGTAAAAGGGGAAGCGATTAACCAGGAAGATTAAAAATCTGATTAGTTTCTTAAAAGCCTTATTTCCGATTTTGATCCAGGGAGTTTATTTCTGCCCGGTATTCCGTAGGAAGTATGATTGATCTTAACACCTGGTCAAGATTAATTCTCCGGCTTAGCTGATAAGGGGGAAGCAGCAAGCTGAGGAGCGAAAAATGCCTAAAGGACAGCAATTCTCTTACTTTTTTTGGAGTTATATATATTTGGGTTTCGAGCAATAAGCGATAACGTATCGCCCCGAGATGTTTTCGGTAGCGGCGGTAGAGGTCCCGGGTGTAATTTCCGGCCTCAAGGTTTTGTTCCAGGTGTGATTGCCGCATCTTCTGAAAATCTTCAAAATTTTCCGGTAATCCCTGTAATCTCATCCTTTTCCCAACCCGGAAAAAGACGTTGAAAACCTCCTGTTTTTCAGCTATGCTCAGTCTATGTTCCAAAACTTCATAAGACCTTATGGAATAATCGATGAGCATAAAAAGTACATCGCGGTAAGCCCAATCGGGAATCGATCTTCCGCGTTTGGATTCCACAGCAGAATGGATGGCAGCGATAGCATCAATGGCATTCAGAGCAGCACCCTCTTCAGAAAATACAATTTTGCGCGCATAGGAAACCGTAGAAAAGAGCCTGCCCAGGGGGTCATTGGGCAGTCTTCCCGTGTAATAAAGCCAGTCTACAGCTTTGTTGAGCGCAAATTCTGCAGATGCTCCGGCGAAAATAAAGAGAATGGTATCTCCCTTTCCCCAGATTTCCCGTACTATCGAATCCTCATCCACAAAATATTCCATTTCAAATCCTTTTATGCCCAGCTTTTTCTGTTTTTCTATAAAATTATATTTAGTAGCGAAAGCTGTTCCAAAATCCCCAATCGCTAAATGCTCAATTTATGAATAGGACTGCAAGAATGATTCCGTGTCACGGAAGGACAATTTAATATTTACGGCGGGTGGTGCTTTTTTTATTCCTTTAAATTTAAATAATTGATCATTATCTTGATCGATGAATAATTGCGAACTTTACTTAAATTTAAATTCTATGAAATACGTTTTTTCATTATTCGCTTTTCTGTTATTACAGTTTAATCTTGGAGCTCAGGAGTTAGAAGTGATGTCTTATAATATCAAATTCGCCAATGAGACGGACGGAGAAAACTCCTGGTCTAACCGAAAAGATCACCTGACCAACCAGATCAAATTTTACGAGCCTCAAATTCTTGGTGTTCAGGAGGCTTTGGTGAGTCAGCTGAAGCATTTTGAGAAAGAGATGGAGAGTTTTAAATATATTGGTGTGGGCCGCGACGATGGGAAGGAAGCCGGGGAATTCAGCGCGATTTTTTATGACCTGGAGAAAGTGGATATTATCGATGAAGGCACCTTCTGGCTTTCTGAGACGCCTGATGAGGTTTCCGTGGGCTGGGATGCCGCCATGGAGCGGGTTTGTACTTACGGGAAATTCAGGGAGAAAAATTCAGATAAAAAATTCTGGGTTTTTAATACCCATTTTGATCATATCGGGGAAGAGGCCAGGGAAGAAAGTGCGAGGCTTATCTATGAAAAGATCTCAGAAGTAAATACAGAAGACCTGCCAGTGATCCTTATGGGAGATCTCAACCTGGAACCTGATGCACCCGGGATTCAATTCCTTGCTGAAAAAATGAACGATTCAAAAAAGGTAGCCGATCTTGATTTTGGACCTGAAGGTACTTTTAATGCCTATGATTTCAGCAAACCGGTAAAAAGAAGGATCGATTATATCTTCACCAGTGACGATATAAAAGTGTTGAAATATGCCGTTTTAAGCGATTCCTGGGAATTAAAATATCCATCTGATCATTTGCCTGTTTTTGTGAAACTGAAGTTGAAATAGTTCTTATAATATAAAAACCGGAAACAGCAATTAGCCGATTCCGGTTTCTTTATTTAAAACCTTTGAATTTTAAATCTTACCGTCTGTTTCCGGCTCGGTCGGATCCAGGGGCTCGTTTGGGTCGTTAGAAGAAATATTACTTCTTCCGGCATTATCTTTTGTTGTTACCTCAGAAGTTTCTTTTCTGAACTTCTGAATGATATCCTTGAAATGCTCTCCTGCAGCATCACGACCACCAAGGCCGTAAGCCAGGGCCACAGCCACAGCTATGGCGCCCAGGATGAGTCCGAAGGCCAGTTCAACTATTTCATTGGCAATTCCCATTGTTCTTAGGCCAATGGCTATAAACAGTGCTAAAGACGCCCAGCGAATAACTCCTGCAATAAACCTATTGTCGTTGCTTTTGATCATCGTGTTATAAATGAGCAGGGAGATATAATTACCTACCGCCAGGATTATAAGTCCGAATAAGATCTGTCCCGTAACTTCCAGTATTTCGTTTAGGGTTTCAGTTAATCGTTCCAGACCTAATATCTCTACTGCAGTGATTATTCCGAAAAACACCAGAAAGAAATAAAGCAGGTTGGCGATTAATTTTGAAAGCGATTGGTTTGCACCGATCATATTATGGATCTGTATCTTTTCAGCGGCGCGATCCATCCCCATACTTCTGAACAAGTCTTCCAGAAAATCGGTTAAATAGCGACCACCCCAAATGAAAAGAGCTAAAACCAAAGCAGCCACGATTATCTCACCGATCATTTCAGTAAATCCGTAGAGAATATCGTTTGCCGGTTCAGAAATAGCTTCCATTTGCAGGGCGTTAAATGCCTGAATTATAAATGGAACCAGGATGATGATAAAAACAATCTTTCTAAGAATATTTACCAGTTTATCGGTTTCTTTAAAACCGGTTTTATCGATCCATTTATCCAGGAATTGTCCGCTGATATTCACCAGGCCGGAAACGAATTTTGCGAGGAGATAACCGATAAAAGCAATAAGTGCTGCGGCGATAAGATTAGGAATGAAAGACAGGAATTTATCGACCATGTTCTCTAAAGGTGTGAGCACCTCATTAACTCCAAGTATTTCCAGGACGATAAGTAGCACAATTACCATTATGATGTAATAGAAAATGTTGGCTACAAAAACATTCGTGTCGTCTACATTGGTGCGACCAAAGAGTTTTTCGTCCCAATGTGTTTTTTTCATCAACCTTACCACAAGGTGTTTAATGCCTCTGGCAACAAGCCAGCCCACTAATAGAACCAGTAAGGCTCCTATAAGATCAGGAAGGAAGCTCGTAATTCGTTCCCCGAAGTATTCGATTTGATTTTCCATATTAAGATTTTTACAGTTGGTTAGATCTTAATTTAGACAATCATTAAGAGATTTCCTCCCTGATTAACAGTATTTTAAATGAAAACCTGTCTTTTATGTTTTAAAAGGAATATGAGTTTAACACAACTATTTGGTGATCCATAAGGGCGAAGGTAATTCCTGGTTGAAAACTTCGTCAGTTACGCTACCCACCATTAATGCAGAAACAGCATTACTACCTTTATCGCTTAAAATAAGCATATCGGCCTTTTCTCTTTTAGCTTCAGCAAGCAGTTTTTCCCCTATGCTGGCATCCCTGCCGGGGTAGATCTTTTGGCCTATTTCTTTTTCATAGTTGAGCTTTTTCAAAAACTTGGCAGCCTTTTCCCTGATGTGGGTTTCAATTTTAGGTGCTATTTCTTCTTTAACAAGATAAGGAGTGAACTGTACCGGTACATTAAAAACATGAGCCAGGTTAATTTTAGCTGAAGTGAGCTCCTTTAGGCCTACCCCTCTGTTAAAGGCTTCCTGCGAGGGCTTTGAAAAATCTGTTCCTACCCAGATGTTGTTGATTCCGGGTTGAGCTGTTGGAGGAATGCTAAGCAGGTCGCATTTTAGCATACGTAATAATTTGCTGCTAACCACACCACTTCCTTTGCCCGCTGGTTTATTACCTAGAATGGCAAGGTCTATAGCATACTTATGAGAAATGTAATTAATAAGAGATTCTGTATAAGGGTCTTCAGAAATCAAAACCTCCCAAGGGGTGTTGCCTTTGAAAGAAGTGGATATTTTCTCATCCAGTTCGTCCCCGATTATTTTGTCTAGGTTCAAATCTTTTAGCTCTTCCTTGAAAAGTTCTGAGATCTCGTATTTTTTAATATTATGAACAAAATAAACCTTTTCTGCCCCAAGTAGATCTGAGATAAAAGAAGTGTATTCAATTAAGGTATCATCAATATTGGAAAGATCTAAGGCAACCAGTATATTTTTAATTGCTGTCATAACTTTGTATTTTATTTTTTAGAAATTGAATTATCCTTACGTTTCTTCACGATATTTGCCACTATTTCTTCATAATTCTCAAGTTCTTTTTGAGATTCTTTTTGCTTAATCTTTTTTAAATCTTCATCAAGTCCTTTGTAAAGGGAGTAACACATAAAGAGCAGGATAAAGGCAAAGGGCAGTCCCGTAACTATAGATGCTGTTTGCAATGCCTGCAGCCCTCCACCTATAAGTAAGACGGCGGCTACGGCACCTTCTGTAATTGCCCAAAAAATTCTTTGCCCTACCGGGGCGTCAATCTTTCCGCCAGAAGTTAAACTATCGATCACCAGGGAGCCTGAATCTGATGAGGTGACGAAAAATCCGGCAATTAGGAGTACCGCAATAAGATTTAGTACAATTGCTATAGGATATTCTTCCAGAAAGACGAAGAGTGCTATCGCCACATCCTCATTTACCGCATCAACAATTGCATTATTTCCCAATAAGGTCTCCTGGATAGCGGAGCTTCCGAAAGCAGAGATCCAGAAAAAGGTAACCAGAGAAGGCACGATCAATACCCCAAGAATAAATTCCTGAATGGTTCTACCTTTGGAAATTCGCGCGATGAACATTCCTACAAAGGGCGACCAGGCTATCCACCAACCCCAGTAGAACACGGTCCAGCTATTTTGCCAGTTGTTACCGGTATAGCTTTCGGTCCAGGTGGCGGTTTGCAAAAAGCTGTAAAAATAATTTCCGGTATTCTGAACAAAGGATTTAAAGATGAAAATGGTAGGGCCAAGTACTAAAACCAGTAATAAGAGTAGAACAGCAATACGCATGTTCCATTCGCTTAATACCTTCACTCCTTTATCTACTCCCAGAATCACAGAAATTGTAGCGATAAGCGTTATTCCGGCAATTAAAACGACCTGGGTGGTAATTCCTTTGTCTATTGCGAATACATGCTCCAGGCCGGCGGCTATTTGTTTTACCCCCAATCCCAGGGAAGTGGCTAAACCAAAAAGGGTTGCCAAAACGGCAAAGATGTCTATAATGTTCCCAATTCTGCCATAGATACGATCTCCCAGGAATGGATAAAATACCGATCTAATCGTTAACGGAAGCCCACGGGAATATGCGAAATAAGCCAGGGCAAGTCCTACAAGAGCGTAAATGGCCCAGGCGTGAAATCCCCAGTGTAGAAAGGTGAAATTCATTGCCTGTCGTGCGGCTTCTGGGGTTCCTCCTTCGGTCATTGGAGGAGTGTTAAAATGGAAAACAGGTTCAGAAATACTCCAGAAAAGTAAACCAATACCCATTCCGGCGCTAAACAGCATAGCAAACCAGGAAATGGTTTTAAATTCGGGTTTTGCTTTGGGGCCGCCTATCCTCAAATTTCCAAACCTGCTAAAAGCCAGGTAGATCATAAATATGAGATAGACATTAACCGAAAGGATAAAAAACCAACCGGCTTTGTTGGCAACAAAACTCTGAATTTTGTCAAAATAGGATTCTGCCTGTTCCTGGAAGACCAGGGTTAAAACAATACTTGCGATAATAATGAAAGTAGAGGTGAAGAAAACCGGACCGTTAAGTTCCAACCCAAAAATGCTTGTTCTTTCGTCGCTTCTTACAACTTTTTTCGTCATAGCTTTAGTTTTCTTAATTTGTTGATCTAAAAATAATAACCCAGGTTAATATTGAATCTTGCTTCCCATTTGGCATCGGGATTCCCCTGGGCAAAATCGTCTATAAAATTACCTCCCAGCCAGGAGTGGTTATACCCGGCGGCGTAATCTATATAAGTATAAATATGGCCTGCCGTAACCAGTACGCCGGTAACATTCATAAAGGAATCGGTAAAGGAACTCTTCCTTTTTTTCATAAATCCAAAATCATTATAAAATTCCAGATTTGATACCGGGCCCCAGTTTACTGGAATATTCCTTGAAAGAGCCAGGGAATACAATTCGAAATCGGCAGCTACCTGGTATGGGGCACCGTAAGCCGCCATTGTGAGTTCATCCCGACTTTCCCCGGAAGCGTTTTCCGGGTTATGGGAAGCAGTAAGCGCCTGAGCCTTCAAATTCCAACGATTATAGGTGGTCTCGTAATGGGCAGCTAGTCCGTAGTGATCTCCGGTTTCCTTAGTGTCAAGATTATAAAGTCCGCCATATTGTGCTGAAAAGCCTAACCTATTGGCAGCTTTTTCTCCAAATTTATAGACGATTTTTCCGTTAAACTGATTGATCTCTTTGTTTCTTCCCGCCACGTCATAGGAATAACGGCTGTGTGAAGATTCGGTGTCACTTCCGAAGCGCAATTCTTCAGAATTCTTAAAAAAGGCGAGATGGTATTCAAAAGTATCTCCGTAATGCACATACTTTATCCCCATATCGTGATCGTCTTCCAACCCCATATAATAAGTGAGGTTAAAAAACCAGTTGTGGGAATTATATTGCTGGATTCCGAAGGGAACCTGGGTTAATCCAACCTGGATCTCATCTGTTTCATTAAACCAGTAACCCATCCAGCCCTGTTTCATCACGCCGCCACCAAAGGCATCTGAATAAAGCCTGTATTCAGCATTAAGATAGACGCCTTTATATTTTGCATTGAAGTTCATTCGGAACATATCGTAGCCGAAATCGCCACTCCTGTTTTTTTGTCCTTCTTTCCAGGAAGATAGGTTGTAATTGTATCTAAGGGCACCGCCTACGGCAATTTCAGGATCATCCTGGGCTTGGGTGGAAACAGGGTAAAACAATACAACCGCGAAGAAAATTAAGAAGCTCCTGAATCTGGTTGAATCTTGAAAGCAGCGCATTAGGCAACAATTTGGTTTGTTGCTTAAAGCTAAGGAAATAATTAAAAAGCAAGGTATTTATACCAGAACTCTTAAGAAAACTTTAAAATTCATTAATCGTTTTCCTGATTTTCACGAGCCTGGTTAGTAATCCTTCCAGAAATTGAAGATCGAGCATATTGGCCCCGTCGCTTTTTGCATTAGCAGGATCGAAATGGGTTTCTATAAAGAGTCCGTCTACATTGTTAACTATTCCGGCACGGGCTATGGTCTCTATCATCTCGGGACGGCCACCGGTTACACCACTGCTTTGATTTGGTTGCTGCAGTGAGTGAGTAACATCGAGAACGGTAGGGGCGAATTCACGCATAGTCGGGATTCCCCTGAAATCTACGATCATATCCTGGTAGCCAAACATGGTTCCGCGATCCGTAACCATTACTTGTTCATTGTTGCAATCGGTGACTTTGGTCACTGCGTGTTTCATACTTTCAGGGCTCATAAACTGGCCCTTCTTGAGGTTGATGGTTTTTCCGGTATTAGCGGCTGCAACCACCAGATCAGTTTGACGAACGAGGAATGCGGGTATTTGAAGGATGTCTACATATTCAGCGGCCAGTGCGGCATCGCTTATTTCGTGGATATCGGTGATGGTTGGAATTTTAAATGTTTCTGAAACCTTCCGAAGGATCTTCAGGGCCTTTTCATCCCCAATTCCGGTAAAACTGTCTATTCGGCTTCGGTTGGCCTTTTTAAAGGAGCCTTTAAAGACGTAAGGAATTTCAAGCTTATCGGTAATTTCAACCACTCTTTCTGCAATGCGCAGGGCCATATCTTCGCCTTCGATAGCACAAGGTCCGGCCAGGAGAAAGAAGTTGTTGGAGTCTATATGTTTAAGTTGCGGAATTTTATCAAGTTTCATAT
>NZ_JBEPWD010000030.1:0-27382 GCF_041642575.1 Salegentibacter sp.
ATAGATTATTTTCAAAAGGTAGATACTCTCAAGACTGAAGCAGACAACAGGTTCATCAGAAAAAATTAAGCCTTTCAAAACCCTTTAAGGGTTTTAAAAAACACACAGATGAAAAGAAGAAATTTTATTCAGCAAACAACAGCGGCTACGGCTTTTATAGGTCTTGGCGGGCTTTCGTCTATTGCAATGACCACGGCCTATAAAAAGCATATCACTATTTTGCATACCAATGATGTACACAGCCATATTGAGCCATTTGGTCCTGATGATGCTCGGAATCCAAATATGGGTGGAGTTGCCAGACGCGCTACTTTAATAGAAAATATAAGAAAAGAGAATCCTAATACCCTGCTTCTTGATGCGGGTGATATTTTTCAGGGAACGCCGTATTTTAATTTTTATGGGGGAGAGCTGGAGTTCAAGCTGATGAGCAAAATGAAATATGACGCTTCAACAATAGGCAATCATGATTTCGATAACGGAATCGATGGCCTTTATGCTCAATTACCTCATGCTGAATTTGATTTTATTTCTTCTAATTACGATTTCAGCAACACGGTGATGGATGGACAAACCCACCAGTATAAAATTTTTAAAAAAGACGGAGTTAAGATCGGAATTTTCGGACTTGGAGTTGAACTGGACGGTCTGGTTACTAAAAAGCTGTACAAGGAGACGAAATACCTGGATCCTGTAGAGATCGCACAGGATATGAGCCGGAAACTCAAAGAAGAACAGAAATGCGATTTGGTTATCTGCCTTTCACATTTGGGTTACGAATATCAGCACGATAAGATCTCGGATATAAAACTGGCAAAAGCCACAGAAAACATAGATTTGATCATTGGTGGGCACACCCACACCTTTCTGGAAAAACCCACAGTGGAAACCAACCGTGCCGGCAAGAAAGTACTGGTTAACCAGGTAGGCTGCTATGGACTTTACCTGGGAAGAATAGATTTTTATCTGGATAATAAAAACAATATCGAGACTAACGGCGTGAAAATAGCGGTTTAATGGGATAGTTTTTAAACCCCTTAAGATTTATAATTTGCAGTACTGAGCCAGCTTAATTTTTCTGTGAGACTTTGTATCGAGGCCAGAGTGACCCAGCTTTTATGTTCATGATAACATTTTAAGGAATTCGTCTTCAGAAATAATTTTAGTCCCCAGTTTTTCAGCTTTAGCCAGTTTGCTGGGGCCCATATTTTCTCCTGCAACCAGGTAATCGGTTTTGCCCGAGATAGACCCGGAAACCTTTCCTCCGTTCTCCTCTATCATTTTCTTCAGTTCATTCCGGGAGACTTTTTCAAATACTCCGGAAATTACAAAGGTATTCCCTTCTAATTTTTCAGTATGATTAGCGAGTACTTCTGCATCTATTTCCAATTGGACGCCGTATTCTTTTAATCGCTGAACTATTTCCCTATTCTCTTCGGAAGCAAAAAATTCCCGAACACTACGGGCTATGCTTTCCCCAATTTCATCAATCGAGATCAGGTCTTCTTCTGAAGCCTCCATCAGCCTATCAATACTCTTATAATGTTTAGCGAGTTTTTTAGCGACCGTTTCTCCTACATAGCGAATTCCCAGAGCGAACAAAGTTCTTTCAAAGGGAATCTCCTTGGATTTTTCAATGCCGTTAATAAGATTCTCAGCGGATTTTTCGGCCATGCGTTCCAGAGGTAAAATATCTTCCTTTTTAAGGGTATAAAGATCGGCGTAGGTTTTTATGAGTCCGGCATTAACAAGCAGTGCTACGGTTTCTCCTCCCAGGCCTTCAATATCCATGGCTTTTCTGGAAATATAATGCTGGATTCGGCCAATTATCTGTGGTGGACAGCCATTGTAATTAGGGCAATAATGTTGGGCCTCCCCATCCTTCCTAATCAGTTCTGAACCACATTCGGGGCAATTTTCAGCATATTTGGTTTCGGGAGTTTCAGGATCCCGTTTGGTAAAATCAACCCCCACGATCTTCGGAATTATCTCGCCTCCTTTTTCAACAAAAACTGTATCTCCTTCCCTTATATCCAGCTTGGCGATCTGATCGGCATTATGCAGGGATGCGCGTTTAACAACTGTACCGGCTAATTGCACCGGTTCAAGATTGGCTACCGGAGTAATCGCCCCTGTGCGTCCTACCTGGTAAGTTATCTTCTTAAGTTTTGTTGCTTCCTGCTCGGCCTTAAATTTATAGGCAATGGCCCAGCGCGGGGATTTGGCAGTGTAACCGAGTTCATCCTGCTGGTGAAGATCATTCACTTTTACCACCACCCCATCGGTTTCATAAGGCAGGTCGTGGCGATGAAGATCCCAGTAATTTATATAATCCAGAACCTCGCCGATATTATTCTTCAATTCGGCTTCTCCGGGCACTTTAAAGCCCCAGCTTCTGGCCTTTTCCAGAGTTTCAAAATGAGTTTTTGCCGAAATTCTTTCGGTTACGATGGAATAAAGAAGGCAGTCCAGGGGTCTCCTTGCAACCTCAGCGCTATCCTGCAGTTTCAAGCTACCCGAAGCTGTATTCCGCGGGTTTGCATAGGGTTCTTCCCCTGCCTCCACCCGTTCAGCATTCATCTTCGCAAACCCCTCGTAAGGCAGGATAACCTCCCCACGAATATCGAATTTCTCAGGATAATCGCCTTTTAGTTTAAGAGGAACAGAACGAATGGTCTTGATGTTATTAGTTACATCGTCCCCCTGAAATCCATCGCCCCGGGTTACAGCGCGTTGTAACTTTCCGTTTTCATAGGAAAGACTTATGGAAGCACCATCATACTTAAGCTCGCAAACATACTGTAGTTTACCGTCTACGAGTTTTTTAACGCGTTTTTCCCAATCTTCCAACTCCTCCTTAGAGTAAGAATTAGAAAGCGAATACATGCGGTACTGGTGGACCACAGTTTCAAAACTTTTAGTGACCGCGCCGCCTACCCTACGGGTTGGGGAATTAGGATCGTCCAGTTCGGGATGTTTTTCCTCCAGCTCCTGCAATTCCCTGAGTTTCATATCAAAATCATAATCGCTTATCTCCGGCTTATCAAGCACGTAATAGAGGTAATTATGATGATTTAATTCTTCTCGTAGTTGCTGTATCTTCTCTTCTGGGGTCATATAATTTCTCAAGTATTTTTATTCGGAAGGCGTCGTCAAATGATCTTTCTCAAAAATTAATCGGTAGTTTTCATCCCTGTGACTAAATTCCACACGGAACTCAGCGGCATAGGCCTTATCATCGATGGGAAACCAGTCTTTTTTAGTTCGATCTATGGTGATAAATAGCCCCTGATCATCTCCTACGGCACAGAATTTTTCGAAATCGCCATCATATTTCTCAAGGCCAAAATGAGAATTCATAAAATTGAACTTTTCCCGCACCCGAGTAGTGCCAATGCCAACCTCAGCAACGCCCAGGATACTTTTTTCGGAAAACAAGGCAGATTGCGGCTTATTAAAATCTCCGCGGGAAATGAATTCCAGAATATTCGTATCGGCGTCATAGAAATACAGGGATTTGGCATTCCATGCACTAAAATCTATGATCTCTTCGGTATTATATTTCAACACCGGCATTCGTCCCTTTACCCATTCCAGCGCCTCCTGTTCCTGATGATCGGGGATATGAAAGGCGATGTGGTAAGGTTTTGCATCCTCTTGGAACTGAAATTCCATCAGGCTATAGCCGATTTGTACTTCAAAATTTTCTTCGGAATTCTGGTTCACATGTAAACCCAAATTATCGCGATAGAAATGCAATTGTTCTTTTAAATTCGAAGAATAAAGTTGAAGTTTTCGGATTTTCATACCAGGCTTTTTAGAATTCAGGTCTGCTCCTTATTCATCCATTTTGGAACGGGCAGTGGCTTAAAATTATACATTTTATCCAAAAGCTCCTCAATATTTTCTGCGATAATCAACATGTCGAAATTCTCCTTCCTCAAAAGTTCCTTTCGGACCATAGTCTTCAACATCGCTATCAAATCGTCATAAAAGCCGTTGATATTCAGCAAGCCAATTGGGTTTTTATGTAAGCCCAACTGTCCCCAGGTAACGATCTCGAATAACTCTTCAAAGGTTCCAAAGCCGCCGGGCAGGGCAATAAAGCCATCACTAAGCTCGTGCATTTTTAATTTCCGCTCGTGCATATCCCGGGTTGTGATAAGTTCGCTCAGACCCGGATGAACCACTTCTTTTGTTTTGAGAAAATCAGGGATCACACCAATCACCTTTCCGTTATGATCCAGGCTGCCGGCAGCAACTTTTCCCATAAGGCCAAGCTTACTGCCGCCAAAGACCAGGTTTATATTCTTTTGGGCCAGGATTTTCCCTAGGCGGTAAGTTTCCTGGGCTATAATCGAATCATTACCATCACTGCTGGCGCAAAAAACGGCAATGCTTTTCAGGTTTTTTTCTTTCTGCAATTTTTCCAAATCGACAAGTTTTTTAGGTTTCTTTTACACCTTTCAACATTCTGAAATTCCCATAAATATCCTTTCGAAGTTCAGTTGTAAAACCATACTCCTGTAGTAACTTTTCTGTTTCTGGTCCCAGGTACTGATTGATCTCGAAGTAAAGCTTCCCGCCGGGGAATAATGCTTTTTGTGCCAGTTGAGTGATTTTTCGGTAAAAGATCAGCGGGTTCTCATCCTTAACATATAATGCTCTTTCCGGTTCATAATCCAGGACATTAAGATGCATTTCAGCTTTTTCCAATTCCCGAACATAAGGCGGATTAGACACGATATGGGTAAATTGCTGATCTAATTGATCCACCTGCAGAATATCCTTTTCGGAAAAACTGATTTCCACCTGATTGCCTTGGGCATTCAGCCGGGCAGTTTCCAGAGCTCCTTCAGAAATATCAATAGCAAAGACTTTTGCCTCCGGAAGGTTTTTGGCCAGGCTCACAGCAATACAGCCGCTACCCGTACCTATATCCAATAGCTTGATTTCACCTTTTTCTGTTGTCAGATCATCGAGAATCCATTGTACCAATTCCTCGGTTTCGGGACGGGGTACCAGAACATTGCTGTTGACTTTGAATTTCAGATCAAAAAACTCGGTTTCACCAATGATATGCTGAATAGGTTCATGTTTTTGCAATCGCTCCTTGGCTCTATCAAATTTTTCGATATCTGCCGCACTTATTTTCATATCCCGATTGAGACTCACCTGCAGCCGGCTCATTTTCAAATAGGCCTCAGCGAGCAACCCAAAGAAAGAATTCGCTTCTTCACAAGGATAATCCTTAGTAAGATCGGTGAGAAAGGAACTTTTTAATTCTGAAATTGTCAAATTCCTATTGTTTGTTTGGTAGAATATCTTTGATCATCCACATAGTACAATTATAATGACCGGTGCTTCCCATAGGCGCATCGAGAGACTCAAATCCGCTTTTTCCATAAAGTTTCCGGGCATTTTCCATATAGGGCAGGGTTTCGATATAACACTTCTCAAAAGCCTGAGATTGGGCATACTTGAGACAGGTATCCATCATCTGGGCGCCCAGGCCTTTTCCACGCGCTTCGGGAAGAAAATACATTTTTTGCAATTCACAAATTTTCTCTTCCAGTCCTGCTAAAGGCGCTATTCCTGCACCACCAATGATCTTATCTTCGTTCTCCAGCACAAAATACTTCATTCTCTCATGCTCATAAGTGCCATGCATATCATCAAGGGCTTTATCCTCATAGGCCGTACCAACTTTGGGCACTCCCATCTCAACCAGCACGCTACGCACCACGTTGGCAACCTGTTCGTTATCTTCGGGTTTAATTTCCCTTATTTTAAAACTACTCATTCTTGTTATAAATCCTATTTTTGCGGGGTGAATATACACGAAAAATACATAAAAAGATGCATACAACTGGCCCAAAACGGGATAGGAACCACCTATCCCAATCCTATGGTTGGAAGCGTGATCGTTCATGAGGATAAGATCATTGGTGAGGGTTGGCATCGGGTTGCAGGAGAACCGCATGCCGAGGTGCTTGCCACCAGGTCTGTTAAAGATGAGTCTTTATTAAAACACTGTACCATTTATGTAAGCCTTGAGCCCTGTAGTCATTACGGAAAAACCCCGCCCTGCAGCGATCTTATCATAGCCAAAGGAATAAAAAGGGTGGTGATTGGCAGTGTAGATCCTTTTGCTGAAGTTTCAGGAAGGGGAATCAAAAAACTCCTGGATGCAGGCTGCGAGGTTCAGGTGGGAATTCTTGAGAAGGAAGGTCAGTGGTTAAACAGACGCTTTTTCACCTTTCATCAGCAAAAAAGACCTTATATAATTTTAAAATGGGCACAAAGCCTGGATGCTTTTATCGCCCCGGAAAAACAGGAAAAAAGGGAACCGGTTTGGATCACCAATCCACATTCCAACCAACTTGTGCATAAGTGGCGCAGTGAAGAACAAGGAATTCTGGTGGGCACGCAAACGGCTGTGGCCGATAACCCAAGGCTTAACACCCGTTTTTGGGACGGACCAGATCCAGTGAGGATCGTTTTGGACCGAAACCTCAGGATCCCGAAAGACTCCGCTTTATTTGACGGGAGCGTAAAAACAATTGTCTTTACTGAAGATATTGAAAAAGCTTTTGGCCATAAAAACCTGATATTTGAAGGTATAAAATTCGGGAGGGAACTTCCCGAACAAATCTGTGAAGTTCTATACCGGCATGAAATCCAGTCGGTGATCATCGAAGGCGGAGCAAAGACGCTTCAGACTTTCATCGACTCAGGACTTTGGGATGAAGCCAGGGTTTTTACCGGTAATAATCAGTTAAGAAATGGAGTTAAAGCTCCTGGGTTTTCAGGAAAATTAATTTCAGAAAGGACTATTAAGAACGATAACCTGAAAATATATATCAATGATTAAGGCTATAATCTTCGATTTTGGAGATGTTTTCATCAACCTCGACAAACCCGCAACCCTTAGGGAGATGCGGAAACACCGTATTGAGGATCTAACGGATGATATCCTGGAACTCAACAGGGAATATGAAAAAGGCTTAATAAGCTCAGAAAAGTTAATTAGGACCTATCAGGAGGAATTCAGGCAGCTGGAAGAAGAGATCTTCGTAAATTCCTGGAACGCGATTTTGATAGATTTCCCCGAGTACCGCTACCAGTTCCTGAAAAAACTTTCAGAAGAAAAAGATTATAAACTCATCCTTTTGAGCAACACCAACGAGATCCACATTGACTGGGTAAAGGAAAATGTGCCTTTTTACGAAGATTTCAAGGCCTGTTTTGATGCATTTTATCTCTCACACGAAATCAATTATAGAAAACCTGACGCTGAGATCTACGAGTTTGTCTTAAATAAACACGGGCTTAAGCCTGAAGAATGTCTTTTTATAGACGACACCCAGGAAAATACCAAGGCTGCGGAAGCATTGGGAATTCACACCTGGAACATTGAACCTACCCGGGAAGATGTGATAGATCTTTTCACCACTAAAAGAGAACTGTTTTGATCTATCTGCTGCTAAGCATTCTCTCTTCCACCATAATTTTTGTGGTGTTTAAACTTTATCAAAAATACGGGGTAAACACCCTGCAGGCCATAATCGTAAATTATTTTATCGCCTGCACGGTAGGTTTTGTAGGCTATATTGAAAGCACCGACGATCTGTTAAGGATCCCTTCGGAAACCTGGTTTCCAGGGTCGCTATTACTAGGAGCTCTTTTCATAAGCGTTTTTTATCTCGCGGCTATTACCACCCAGCGCAGTGGGATGGCGGTGGTATCGATCGCTTCAAAAATGTCGGTAGCGCTGCCTGTTTTCTTCGGAATATTTATTTATCAGGAGAGCACCGGTTTCTTTAAACTTCTGGGGATCGTTCTTGCACTTGCCGCGGTTTATCTAAGTTCAATAAAGAAAAAAGACGGGCTGAAGATCAAGAAGAAAAACCTGATCTTTCCGTTCCTGGTGTTTCTGGGCAGCGGAATTATTGACACAACAATTAATTTCCTGGAAAACTTTTATGTTTCTGAAACCGATGTAGGGCTGTTTTCCACCAGTATTTTTGCCGTTGCCGGGGTTATTGGCACACTTATTATCATCGTTCAAGCCATCTCGGGTAAACTGAAGCTTAGCTGGAAAAGCCTGGCCGGCGGGATCGCCCTTGGAATTCCCAATTACTTTTCCATCTATTTCCTGGTAATGGCACTTCGCAGTCCGGGATTTGAGAATTCGGTACTGTTCACCTTAAATCATGTAGGGATCGTTCTGGCATCAACCCTGGTGGGAATCATTTTCTTTAAGGAAGTACTTTTGAGAAAAAACTGGATCGGACTTATTTTGGCGATTATAAGTATTTTATTAGTAGCAAATTCCCAGTAAATGAAGGATACCTACAAAACCATAACCGAGGCCTCCCCGGAAGTTCTTTTTAAAGACAGGAATTCGAAGTTTTTTGGGTACGCTTTCCCGGTTAAAACTGAAGAGGAGATCAATGCTCACCTGGAAGATTTAAAAAACAAACATCATAAGGCACGCCACTGGTGTTACGCCTGGCAGCTGGGAAAAGAGGAGATTCATTATCGCGCTAATGACGATGGAGAACCCTCCAATTCGGCCGGGATGCCCATCTACGGGCAGATCCAGTCATTTGAAGTAACCAATATTTTAATTGTAGTGGTGCGTTATTTTGGCGGAGTAAAACTCGGGGTGGGTGGTTTGATAAACGCCTACAAAACCGCTGCTCAAATGGCTTTGGAGGAATCAAGAATTGTTACCAGAACCGTTGATGAGGTTTTTGAAATAAAGTTCGATTACCCTGAAATGAATACGGTGATGCGCATCATAAAGGAGAACAACCTAAATGTAATCGACCAGAAACTCGAGTTGGATTGCAGGATTAGAATTTCAGTAAGAAAAAAGGAGGCAGAAAGTATTTTTCAAAAATTCAACACCACCTATAAAGTCGAAATAAAAAGGCTGGAGGATTAATCTTTTAATTTCTCCAGAATATATTCCGGGCACCTAACCGGTCGTCTTGTTTTTGAATCCATAAAAACCAAAACTGTGGAAGCCTGAGTAAGCAAGACACCTCCTTTGTTAAACACTTCATAATTAAATTCAATTTTAACATTTGGGAGCTTTTTCAGAAGGGTCACAATTTCCAGTTCATCTCCGAAGGTTGCCGGTTTCAAAAAGCGAAATTCCATGGAATAAACAGGTAACATCATCCCGTTTTCTTCCATGGATTTATAGGAAATTCCGAGTTCCTCTAACCACTCGATGCGAGCAATTTCAAGGTATTGCGCGTAATTTCCGTGATGCACCACACCCATCTGATCGGTTTCGGCATATCTGACTTTAACAAAACTTGTGTGGCTTTTCATAAAGATTTAATAGGTTAATAGGGTGAGGTTTTGTACTTTCATAAGCGGATTTAAGTATGCATAAAATTTTCTTAAAATTCAACACCAAAATCGTTTTTTTTTTACATTTTTTGTTCACATATTTGTTCCACCAAGATTTGAAGCCTAAACACTTTTGATCGCCATTAACTAACTACTAACCCTTAAATAACGTACAACAAAGCATGTCGAAAACTGCGCAATCAGTTTGGAATAGCTGTCTGGCTTTTATACAAGATAACATCACACCTCAGGCCTACAAGACATGGTTTGAGCCTATACAAGCAGTAAAACTTACCGATTGTGCTTTAAGCATACAGGTGCCTTCCAAATTTTTTTATGAATGGCTTGAAGAGCACTACGTAAAGCTACTTAAAGTTTCGCTTACCCGGGAGTTAGGGGAAAAGGCAAAACTAGTGTACGTTATAAAGATGGAAAATACCTACGGGAACAAACTTCCATTCACAGAGAAAATTCCGAGTACCCAAAGAGCTAACATGGCTTCCCAGGAAGTTGATGTTCCTATTAAAAATAGAAACCCCGAATTAAAGAACCCATTTGTAATTCCCGGAATTAGAAATGTAAAGATCGAGTCTCAGTTAAACCCGAGCTATAATTTCGAGAATTTCCTGGAGGGCGATTCCAACAGACTGGCAAGATCTGCCGGCATGGCTGTTGCTAACAAACCCGGAGGAACTTCCTTTAACCCACTGCTAATCTTTGGCGGGGTTGGACTGGGAAAAACCCATCTGGGGCATGCTATAGGAGTTCAGATAAAAGATAAATACCCGGAAAAAACCGTTCTCTATATCTCTGCAGAAAAATTCACCCAGCAGTATATCGAATCGGTTAAAAAGAATAACAGAAACGATTTTATTCACTTCTATCAGATAATAGACGTTCTTATTGTAGATGATATCCAGCTGCTTTCAGGAAAAGCAGGAACACAGGATGTTTTCTTCCATATCTTTAACCACCTGCACCAAAACGGAAAACAGGTGATCTTGACGAGTGATAAGGCTCCGGTAGATATGCAGGATATCGAACAAAGGTTACTCTCAAGGTTTAAGTGGGGACTTTCAGCAGAATTGCAACACCCCGACTTTGAAACCCGCGTTTCTATTATCAAAAATAAACTCTATCGCGATGGTGTTGAAATGCCTGAAGATATCGTGGAGTTTCTGGCCAACAATATAAAAACCAATATCAGGGAATTGGAAGGTGCTATTATCTCCCTAATTGCCCACTCTTCTTTTAACAAAAGAGATATCACCTTGGAACTCGCTACCAAGATCGTAGATAACTACGTGAAGAATACCAAACGGGAGGTTTCCATAGATTATATTCAAAAGGTGGTGAGCGATTATTTCCAGATGGATGTAGAAACCCTGCAGTCTAAAACAAGGAAACGTCATATTGTTCAGGCGAGACAATTAGCCATGTTCTTTGCCAAGAAATACACCAAAGCTTCTTTGGCAAGTATTGGTTCCCAGATAGGAAAGCGCGACCACGCTACAGTTTTACATGCCTGTAAAACCGTAGATAACCTGGCAGCGACCGACAAACAATTTAAAAAATTTGTTGAAGACCTCAGCAAAAAGCTTACAGTATAAAATTCTTCTTTTATGAAAACCAAGGTATTAATGGTGTGCCTCGGCAATATTTGCAGATCACCCCTTGCCGAAGGTATTCTCAAGTCTAAAATAGATCGGCAAAAAATATTTGTGGATTCTGCCGGTACCGGCGATTATCACATAGGGGACTTACCGGATAAGAGGTCCATTTCCGTAGCGAGAAAATACGAACTGGATATTACCGAGCAGCGCGGAAGACAATTTTCAGTTTCAGATTTTGAAAAATTTGATCATATTTATGTGATGGATAATTCCAATTACGAAAATGTGATCTCGCTTGCCCGGCATGAAGAAGACAAACAAAAAGTAAAGCTAATTCTGAACGAGATCTTTCCCGGAGAGAATGTTGATGTACCAGACCCTTATTTCGGCGGGGACCACGGTTTCGAGAATGTCTTTCAGATGCTCGATGAAGCCTGTGAGAACATAGCACGAAAACTTCAGGAAGAAGATGAGGAATAATGGGAGAACATTCATTTAAATATTCAGGAAAACTATTTCTTATTCCCACTACGCTGGGTGGCGAAAACCCCTTAGAAGTATTACCTGAAAAGGTGAAGAATATTCTGGATAGTTTAAATGAATTCATTGTAGAAAACGAAAAAACTGCAAGAAGGCATATCAAACAGCTTCTTCCAGAAAAGAGCCAACAAGATCTAAACTTACACAGCTTAAATAAATTTACTGAATCATCTGAAATTCCAGGCTTTCTAAACGCCTGTAAAGATGGCCGAAATATGGGTTTGATGAGTGAGGCCGGTTGTCCCGGAGTTGCAGATCCCGGTGCAGAAATTGTGAAAATAGCACATCGCGAAGGAATTCAGGTTGTACCTTTGGTTGGACCCTCTTCAATTCTTCTGGCGATGATGGCCAGCGGAATGAACGGACAGAGTTTTAGCTTCCATGGTTACTTAGCCATTGATAAAAAAGAGCGGAAACAAGAGATTAAATTTCTGGAAAGATTGTCGGCAGAAAAAGATCAGGCACAAATCTTTATAGAAACCCCTTACCGAAACAATCAGATGCTGGAAGACCTGGTTCAAAATCTGCATCCGGCAACCAGGATTTGCGTAGCGTGTGATCTTACTCTTCCGAGTGAATTTGTGATTACGAAAACAGCAGCTGACTGGAAAAAAACAAAAACAGACCTTCATAAAAGGCCTGCTATTTTTATCTTACAAAAAGAATCTTAGACCCGAACTGGTTGAATTACCGCTTTCGCTCTACGCTCGGGCTTAACGAAGGAGGTATCATATCCCCCAAAACGCTTCATATAGTTTTTTATACTGGTTCCAAAAGCATCGCTAAAAGCATTGGCACCCCAGCTTCTAAGGTATTTTTTAACACTACCAGGACCTGCAAGGTGAGCTGCGGCCAGGATTCCTGATTCGGTTACCTCTACCCCATTTATCACTTTACCTTCAAACCGGGCGATATCCCTAATAAGTATCCATTTGTTACGGGAAGCATTTGCATAAAAAGCAGCTTCCTGTAACTCTGGAGAATTCAGGAATTCTGTTGGTTTGTAGATCCCGATAAGTTCCAGGGTACCTTTTCCGAACTGATATTTCCCCATATAACCGTATTGGTTAACTACTTTATAGTTACCACCGGATTCTTTAAAGCCGACAGCTTCTTTAAATCCGAGGTAGGATTTGCCAAGAATTGGCAGATCTGTGAGTACTTCAGGGGTTTCAGTATCGGGTTCCTCAAGTGACACAGTATATTCCAGGTCAAGGTCTGAGGTGGAGAACATCTCCAGGTTTGCAGCTTCTTTTGTTGAAAAGCTGAAAAACATACTGCCTGCTAAAACAGGCAAGATTGAAAATTTTACAATTTTCCTTCTCATTACATTTTGTTTCTGAAGGGATAACGGTTATGCTTATTTTAATAACATAAACCCCCTTCAAATTCGCCGTGCAAATGTACAACAATTTTTAATAATTTGATATACAGCCTGTTAATCAATTCATAAAAGATGGCGTTTGATTAACAAGCCTGTAAGAAACTAATTATTAGCAGGTTATAGAAAACTTAAAAAATGCAGGATTATTACCTCCTTAGCGTTTTATTCCTTGTTTGTTTATCCAGCGCACATATTCCTGCTTATTTCGGTTATGTTGGGCGAGGGTTTTGGCAAATTTATGGTAGCCCATATTCTGGACATCGGCCACGAAATAGAAGTAATCATGATCTTCATAGTTAAGAACTGCCTCTATTGAGGAGATATCGGGCATGGCTATTGGGCCTGGAGGTAATTCCTTGTATAAATAGGTATTATAAGGAGAATCTAAAGTGAGGTCTTTGTATAGAACTCGTTTAATGATTGTATCAAATTTTTGGCTTTCATGCTTAATAGCATAGATAACGGTGGGATCGGCATCCAGTTTCCAGCCATTCTTATAGCGGTTCATATAAACTCCGGCAACCTTGGGTCTTTCATCTACCTTCGCCGTTTCCTTCTGCACTATTGATGCAATAACAGTTACTTCATTAGGAGAAAGGCCTATGGCTTCAGCTTTTTCCCTTCTTTCAGGGGTCCAGAACTTCTCATATTCCCGCTTCATCCGGGTTCGGAATTCTTCCGCAGAAGTATTCCAGAAAAATTCATAGCGGTTAGGAATATACATGGCTAGAGCCTGGGCTTCGGTAAAATCATTTTCTTTCAAAAAGGATTCTTCTTTAAAAGCTGAAATCAAAGTAGCTGAATCCGCTTCGATTTGCCCGGATATTCGACCCGCTAGATTTTCAAGGCGTTCCTGATTATTGAAATTTACATTAATTGGGTTATTGCGGGAGCGTAGAGCATTCACAAGTTCATTATTGTTCATATTTTTATCAAGCTCAAACCTCCCCGCCCTGATATTATTTGGATATCCTTTTTTCCTGGCTACAGCATCAAAGGATTCAATATTCTTCACTAAAGGCTTGATGCTATCTATTACAGTTTGATAATCGGCACCGGTTGGGATATAGACTACTGCCTGTTTTTCAGAAAATTCGGTATTGGAAGAAAATATGCTGTTATAAATATAATAGCTAAAACCTGCTAAGGCTATAAGTCCAAGAATAGCGACAGCAATAAGTATTTTTTTAATGTACATTATTTATTAATAAGTTGATATAGGGCTTCGTCTTTAAATTGTTTGTTCACCAAAATCCAGTCCTTTTTTACACCAACAAGGGAAAAACCCTGACTTTCAAATAATCTTACACTGGCTTCATTATCGGCAGTGACATTCGCATAAACCTGATGTAAAGCGAGGTGATTAAAACTATATTCACAAATAAGCGAAATGCTTTCGGCACCATAACCTTTTTTGCGATCTGCAGGCTCTGCAATTAAAACACCAATAGCCGCCCGTCTATCTTTAGGTTCGAGATCAAAAAGATCTATGAGACCTACAGGTTTGTGATCATAGTTACAAATCACAAGTCTTAACTGCTTTACCTCATAAATATCGCGATGGGCATTTTCCAGATATTTTTTGATCATATACCTGGAATATGGAGATTGGGTAGCACTTACCACCCAGAATTCTTCGGTATTTTCAAGTTCATGAACAAAATCAAGATCTTCAGGCTCCAGGGCGCGCAAATAAATTTTATTTCCTTTTAAAGTTTGCATAATATCTCTCCTTTAAAAACCTGAGTAGCCGGCCCTGTTAGCCATATTTCTTTAAAAGTCTCACCATTCCTTCTAAAAGAAACGCTGAGTTCTCCCCCAGGGGTTTGGAGTTTTACTAATTCCCCATCGGCCCTGTTTGATGCACTTGCGGCAATGGCCACAGCGGTAACTCCGGTTCCACAAGAAAGAGTTTCATCTTCTACTCCCCGCTCGTATGTTCGTACTTTATATTCGTTGGCGCTAAGCTGCTTCACAAAATTCACGTTTGTGCCTTTCTCTTTATATTGTTGATTATACCGAATACCAGCACCTTGTGTTCTTACGTCTATAGTATCAACTTCTTCCGTAAATACGACATGATGAGGGGAACCGGTATCAAGAAATAAATCTTCGCCCTCCCTCCTGATGCTTTTTACATCCTGCATTTGAAGACTAACCAATCCGTTATGAATTATAGCCTTATGAGATCCGTCTATGGCAGTGAATTTAGCTTTATCTTTTATAATTCCGAGATGTTTAGCGAAGGCTACTAAACAGCGTCCTCCATTACCACACATACTGCTTTCATTTCCGTCTGCATTATAATAAACCATCTTAAAATCATCATCTTTAACCTCCGGTTTCTCTACTAACATCAAGCCGTCTGCCCCTATGCCAAATTTTCTGTCACATAGAAAATTAACTAATTTGGTATTGTTTTTGGAGAAAAATCCAGTACGGTTATCGATAATGATAAAATCATTTCCGGTACCTTGATATTTATAAAACTTAAGTGTCATTTGTTGTAACTAAAAGGATACAAATATACAATAAAACAGCAGATTTTCCAGCTGTTAATTGGCCGTTAAAAGCAAGAATCCTAAAAGAACTATTGATTAACTTATTATTTATTTCATAAAGAACATTTTTAAAAATGAAAAGATTTGCAAGTTTACTTATCGTTGCGATCCTGGGAGGAGCTCTTACCCTTGGGGGTTATAAATTATTTATCGAACCTGAAATACAGCCTCAACTAATACAAGACCAATCTCCTTCACAAAATTTTATGCCGGCAAAATACGATGACAGGATCTATGGCACCAATGCCGATTTCACCGAAGCAGCTGAAAACACAGTTAACGGAGTGGTGCACGTAAAAAATGTTGCCGTTTATCAAGGCCCCCGAAGCATCTGGGATCTTTACCGCGGAAATGAAGGCGGCCGGGCTTTACAAGGTGCCGGGTCAGGGGTTATTATATCTCCTGACGGCTATATAGTCACCAATAATCACGTTATCAAAGGAGCCAGCGAGGTGGAAGTTACCCTTAATAATAACCAGACCTACACCGCTGAGATCATAGGAGTAGCAGAATCCACTGATATCGCCTTGCTGAAAATCGATGCAGAGGACCTGGATTATATTCCCTTTGGAGACTCCAATGCAGTGAAATTAGGAGAATGGGTTTTAGCAGTAGGAAACCCTTTCAATTTAAAATCGACAGTTACAGCCGGAATTATAAGTGCTACAGCAAGAGACCTGAATACCTATGATGCAACTCCGCAATCCTTTCTTCAAACCGATGCCGCCATTAACCCTGGAAACAGCGGTGGCGCGCTGGTGAACATCAATGGAGAGCTTGTGGGAATAAATACAGCTATTACCTCCCAAACAGGTAGTTATATTGGTTATGCCTTTGCGGTACCTTCTAATATTACCAGGAAGATCGTGGAAGATATTCTGGAATATGGTGATGTTCAAAAAGGGATTCTGGGAATAAGAGGACTGAGCATTACACCAGAAGCCGTTGAAGAGCTTGACCTTAACTCAGCTCAGGGAGTATATGTCGCCGAAGTTACGTCAGGCAGTGGTGCAGAAAAAGCCGGAATTAAAGAAGGTGACGTTATTAGGCAAATAGATAATATTACCATCAATAAATTTTCAGACCTTACGGGGTATATCAATTCCAAACGCCCTGATGACGAGGTCAAGGTAACAGTCGTACGAAAAGGCAAAAAACGAGATTTCGATGTTAGACTTACAAAAAACGAAATTTACAGGATAGATAGCATTGGATTGGAAGTCACCAACGCAACACAGGAAGAACTTGAAGCTTATAATACTCCAAATGGAGTCAAGATCTCCCGGACTTTAATGAGCAACTTACCTTCTGAAGAACTTGTAGGAACAATTATTACCGCTATTAACAATCAATCGGTTAACGATATTGGAGATGTGGAGCGCATTATGAATAATAGAAAAACCTCAGAATCTATTGTGGTAAGTTTTATTGATAAGAATGGAGAAAAGCAACGGGTAGTATGGCGATAAAGAATAATTAAGAATTGAATTAAGGCTCTCCCTCCGGAGAGCTTTTTTATTTTAAAAATACTTTACGAAAACGTTTGAAATATATACTTTTGCGCAAGTTTAAATCAAACACACAGCAAAATAATGAGTTTCAACCAAGGTTACGAAAGAGAACTGGCCTTCCAGGCTAACAGGCGTAAAGCCACAGTAGAATTTATTAAAATTGTGAGCGATCTATGGTATGACAAATCCATAGAACTAGTACTTTTCAGGAATCAGCTTTTAAATCGCAACGTAAGTGATATCCTCAACCTACACGAATATGCGGGGGAAGTTGTTCAGAAACCTATCTCCATATTTGACACGGTAGAGATTGCAAAGGCTATTCAGGATATGAAATTACCCCCGGCAAAGTTGGACATTGGGAAGCTTACATATGAGTTTCATTTGGAAGACCAGAAACACAGCAATGCAATGGCCTTTGTTTCTCATAAACTCAAAGATGCGAAAGATTACACCAAACTAATTCCGAAAGACGTAGTTTTATATGGCTTCGGAAGAATTGGTCGCCTTGTAGCCCGCGAACTAATGAACCGAACCGGAAAAGGAAATCAATTAAGGCTCAGGGCAATAGTAACGCGAGGCAAAGTTGATAAGACGGTTTTGGAGAAAAGAGCTTCATTGCTTAGGAATGATTCTGTACACGGAGATTTTTCAGGTACAGTAGCAATTGATGAAAAAAAATCAGCGTTAATAATTAACGGGACTACCGTTCACATTATTTCTGCAAATCAGCCTGAGGATATCGATTATATAAAATATGGGATAGAAGACGCTTTAGTTATAGATAACACCGGAGCTTTTCGCGATAAAGCAGAACTTAGCAGGCATCTGAAATCTAAGGGAGCTTCACGAGTACTATTAACTGCCCCCGGAAAAGGTGTACCTAATGTAGTTCACGGAGTAAATCATAAGGAGTATAATCCTGATGAGATCGAAATCTTTTCGGCAGCCTCATGCACCACCAACGCTATCACTCCTGTACTAAAAGCGATTCAGGATTCGCTAGGTGTTGAAAAAGGGCATCTGGAAACTATCCACGCCTATACTAACGACCAGAACCTGGTAGACAACATGCATAGTAAATACCGTCGTGGCCGTGCGGCTGCACTGAATATGGTTATCACCGAAACCGGGGCAGGAAGTGCCGTTGCCAAAGCCTTGCCTGTTTTTGAAGGAAAACTAACCTCAAATGCTATACGGGTACCGGTTCCTAACGGCTCTCTCGCCATTCTAAATCTTGAAGTTCAGAAGAAAACCAGCATAGACAAGGTAAATGCTATTTTAAAGAAATATGCCCTGGAAGGCGAACTTGTAGAGCAGATTAAATATGCCGTGGATAATGAATTGGTATCATCAGATATTGTAGGTTCAAATGCCCCCGCTATTTATGACAGTAAAGCCACTATAGTTTCAAAAGACGGCAAAAGCATAGTGCTTTATATCTGGTATGACAATGAATATGGTTATAGTCACCAGGTGGTGAGACTGGCCAAATATGTTGCCAAAGTAAGAAGGTATACTTACTATTAGAAGAAACCAAAATATAATTACATCTAACCCAGCTTTTATTGCTGGGTTTTTTCTTTTTATCCTTAACTTTGCAGCCCCGAAAATTTAAAAATAAACGATTTAGAATTAAGGTATAAATTGTTACAATAAGTTATCCTACCGGGCGTTGTGTCCATATTAATTAATGCATTAACCCCAAAATAATGAACAGAACTATTTTCGGAATCTTAAGTTTAAGTCTGCTGAGTCTTCAGTTTTATGCCCAGGACAGTCTGAGTACAAATCCTGTACAGGATGAATTCAATGAACTTATAGAAAACTCAAATAATTACCAAGGCTACAAAGTAGTTGATTATGAAGCGCTGGTAAGATTGAAAAACAATACCAATCGGCATTTCGATGAATTACGGGCCGAAATAGAAACCCAAAAGAACACCGCGGACGAACAAATTGCTGAGATCGAATCTCTAAATAAAGAGCTGAAGGCCACTCAGGAGGATCTGGAAAGGGTAAACGCTGAAAAAGACGCTATCAAATTCCTGGGTATGCCGATGAGCAAAGGCAGTTATATGGGAATGATGTGGGGAATTGTAGCTATTTTGCTGGCTGCCTTGTTATTCTTTATATACCGATATAAAAATTCCCACGCCACGACCCGCGAAGCCCGCAATAGATTAGCTGAAACAGAGAAAGAATTTGACGTATACCGTACTAAAGCCCTGGAAAAGGAACAACGCCTTGGCCGCATGTTACAGGACGAGCGAAACAAGACCTCTAACGGATAAAACCTACTTGAATTAATCCCTAAAAGTTGTGTATGCGTATTGATATCATCACGGTAGTCCCAGACCTGCTAAAAAGTCCTTTTGAGGCTTCAATTTTGAAGAGAGCTATAGAAAAAGGCATTGTTGAAATTCATATTCATAACCTCAGGGATTATGTAACCGATAATTATAAGCAAATTGACGATTATCAATTTGGGGGTGGCGCCGGAATGGTGATGATGGTAGAACCAATTGATAAATGCATTTCAAATCTTAAAAGCCAAAGAGATTACGACGAGGTTATATATATGACTCCTGATGGGGAGCGCCTGGAACAACGAACTGTAAATCAGCTCTCTTTACATCAGAATCTTATCATCTTGTGTGGCCATTATAAAGGGGTTGATCAGCGGGTACGGGATCATTTTATCACCAAAGAGATTTCCATTGGAGATTATGTCCTCTCAGGAGGAGAACTTGGGGCCGCAGTGCTATGTGATGCAGTTATAAGACTTATTCCCGGAGTTTTAGGTAATGAGACTTCAGCCTTAACCGATTCCTTTCAGGATGATCTACTGGCACCACCGGTTTACACCCGCCCCGCGGAATACAAAGGTTGGAAAGTTCCGGAGATACTGACTTCCGGGAACTTTCCTAAAATTGAACAGTGGCGGGAAGAACAGGCCTGGGAGCGCACCAAAAAGCTTCGACCGGATCTCCTGGACGAGTCGGAAAAATAAGTCTCTCAGCTGCTTGGAATTAAAATTTATATTTGTAATTTTGCAGGCGTTCTAAAATAACCTCTGGCGAAAACCGTGAATGTTGTTTTGGATTATACTTTAAACAAAAATCGATGGAATCGTTAATTAAATTTGTACAGGACGAATTCGTAGCTACAAAAGAATTTCCCGAATTTTCGGCTGGTGATACAATCACTGTTTTTTACGAAATTAAAGAGGGACAAAAGACCCGTACCCAGTTCTTCAGAGGAGTGGTTATTCAGAAAAGAGGATCAGGAGCTTCTCAAACTTTTACCATTAGAAAAATGAGTGGTACTGTTGGAGTAGAGCGTATTTTCCCGGTTAATCTACCTGCAATTCAGAAAATCGAGTTGAACAAACGAGGTAAAGTAAGAAGAGCACGTATCTATTACTTTAGAGGTCTTACCGGTAAGAAAGCCCGAATTAAAGAAGCAAAAAGATAATTCATTTTTCTTCAATATATTCCAAAGCCCCGAAATTCGGGGCTTTTTTTATTTTCAGAAAGCATTAAAACATTAACATATTTACTTTGAAAATTTAATTTTTGTTCGTATATTTAATATCAGGAATTCATGTTAAAGCTGAATGACACCAGGATTTCAAGCTTTAAACCTTTATGTAAAGCTAAGTTCTTTACATATGATTTTTATCTTCTATATAACGCTCATTTTTTGCATTGTCAAAAATAGTTTGAAAGATAAAAATCGTTTTTGAAACTCTTTTATACTTATACAAGTTTAAAAGGTTTCGATTGAAGTACCACACACCAGGGCTTTTGTCCTTTAATGAATCTTAAAAGATTCGGTGAGAACGTGATACTTCGGTGAAGCCATTTCATTTTAGCAAATAAGATGAAATGGCTTTTTTTATGCCCTGCTCTCAACCGGATTAACCTCTTATTAGCACCTGTTAACTATGATAAAAGCTTGAAAAATATTATATTGCACCTATGTTGAACGCCCGGGATTTCTGCGGGCGTTTATAGAGTCTATGCACAAGTAAATCACATCGATAAAAAATTAAAAGATGACAAAAGAAGCTAAAATTATTTATACTAAAACAGATGAAGCTCCGGCCCTGGCAACCTATTCTTTTCTCCCTATTGTTCAGGCCTATACTAAAGTAGCAGGAGTAAGTCTGGAAACAAAAGACATCTCACTTGCCGGACGTATCCTCTCCCAATTTCCCGAGCGTCTTAATGAAAATCAAAAGATTAGTGATGACCTTGCTGAACTTGGAGAACTGGCGAAAAAACCCGAGGCTAATATTATAAAACTTCCAAACATCAGTGCTTCTATCCCACAGCTAAAAGCTGCAATCAAAGAACTTCAGGAGAAAGGATATGAATTACCTGATTATCCCGATGAGCCTAAAACTGACGAAGAAAAACAAATCAAATCAAAATACGATAAGGTAAAAGGAAGTGCAGTAAACCCGGTTTTGCGGGAAGGAAATTCAGACCGAAGAGCTCCTAAGGCGGTAAAGAACTTTGCCAGAAAACACCCCCACTCTATGGGAGAATGGAGTTCCGACTCAAAATCTCACGTAGCTACCATGCAGGAGGGTGACTTTAAGGCCAATGAAAAGTCCGTAACTATATCAGAAACTACAAAGGTAAACATCGAATTCAACGCTAAAGATGGAACTAAGAAGGTGCTTAAAGAAAACCTGAATCTTTTAGAAGGCGAGATCATCGATGGTACTTATATGAGTAAAAAAAAACTTGTTGCCTTCTTAAAGGAGCAAGTTAAAGATGCCGAAGATAAAGGTGTTTTATTCTCTCTGCATATGAAGGCGACAATGATGAAAGTTTCAGATCCCATTATTTTTGGTCATGGGGTAAAGGTGTTTTTCGAAGATGTCTTTCAGAAATATGGTGAAGACATCAAAAAGGCCGGAGGAGATCCAAATAGTGGACTTGGTGATGTCTTGAATGCAATTGCAAAGCTTCCTTCAGACAAAAGATCGGAGATTGAAGCAGCCATCAAAAAAGATCTGGAAAATGGTCCCGATGTAGCCATGGTAAATTCTGATAAAGGAATAACCAACCTGCACGTTCCAAGTGATGTAATTATTGATGCCTCTATGCCAGCCATGATAAGAACGTCGGGGCAGATGTGGAATAAGAATAACGAAACTCAGGACACAAAAGCGGTAATTCCAGATAGCAGTTACGCTCCACTTTATGAGGAGACTATTCAATTTTGTAAAAAACACGGTGCATTCGACCCTACCACTATGGGTACCGTTCCCAATGTTGGTTTAATGGCTCAAAAGGCTGAAGAATACGGATCCCACGATAAAACCTTTGAGATTCCTACAAATGGAACTGTAAAGGTTGTTGACAGCAATGGAAATACCCTAATAGAGCACGAGGTTGAGGCCGGCGATATCTGGAGAATGTGTCAGGTTAAAGATGCTCCAATCCAGGATTGGATCAAACTCGCAGTAAAACGAGCTAGAGCAACAGGAATGCCTGCTGTTTTCTGGTTGGATGAAAACCGTGCTCATGATGCTGAATTGATCAAAAAGGTTAATAAATATCTTCCGAATCATGATACCTCAGGGCTTGAGATCAAAATAATGTCTGTTGCCGAGGCAACCCGATATACTTTAGAAAGAACTAAAGCCGGAAAGGATACAATTTCAGTTACTGGGAATGTACTAAGAGATTACTTAACTGATCTGTTCCCTATTCTTGAGGTGGGAACCAGTGCAAAAATGTTATCCATCGTTCCACTAATGAATGGCGGAGGTTTATTTGAAACCGGAGCCGGAGGATCGGCGCCTAAACACGTTCAACAATTCCTTGAAGAAGGACATTTACGATGGGATTCTTTAGGTGAATTTCTCGCACTTGCTGCTTCCCTGGAGCACCTTGGAGAGAAATATGATAACAAAAAAGCCCTGATCCTGGCTGAAACCCTGGACGATGCCACCGATAAATTTCTTGAAAACAGCAAGTCCCCTTCAAGAAAAGTAAACGAACATGATAACCGTGGCAGTCATTTTTATCTGGCTTTATATTGGGCCCAGGCACTAGCCGATCAGGACAAAGATTCCGACCTAAAAACTCAATTCGGCAAAATTGCGGAATCTCTGAAAGAGAATGAAACAAAGATCAATGAAGAATTGATCGCAGCGCAGGGATCACCTGTTGATATTGGCGGTTATTATAAGCCCGATGAGGAGCTTACTAAGAAAGCAATGAGACCAAGCCAGACGCTGAATAGTATTATTGTTTAAGTCAAACATAATTAAAAGACAAGGCCGGGAACGATCCGGCCTTTTTCTATTAGAGAAATGAAAAAGCATTCCATTAAACAATCCCTAAATTCCTGTTTAGTATTTTTATTTCGAATTGATCTGTTCTATCTTTATCTCAAAAATTGAAACAAAATTTTTATTTTCTTATTTTAACATTTTGCTTCAGTATACAAGCCTATACTCAGGAGCGATTTACCCTTAGCGGCAATATTACAGATGCCTCCAGCAATGAGACTCTCATTGGTGTAAATATTCTTATACCGTCCCTTAATACCGGTGTTGTAACCAATGAATATGGTTTCTATTCACTGAAAGTTCCGGAGGGCACCTATGAAATTGTAATCTCTTATTTGGGATACCAAACAATTACTGAAACACTCAACATTTCCGGACAGACCAATTTAAATTTCCAATTAAATGAAAGCTCAGAGTTCCTGGATGAAGTTGTAATAAGCCAGCGATCTGATGGTCTCAACATCAAAAAGCCGGAGATGAGTGTTAACAGACTCTCTATTAATACCATTCAAAAAATGCCGGTGATCTTTGGAGAGGTCGATGTAATTAAGTCACTTTTACTTTTGCCCGGAGTTTCAAATGCCGGGGAAGGCTCGTCGGGGTTTAATGTTCGCGGGGGTGCTGTAGACCAAAACCTGATCCTTCTAGACGAGGCAACCATTTATAATTCCTCTCATTTATTCGGATTTTTTTCGGTTTTCAATCCTGATGCCATCAAGGATCTAAAACTCTATAAGGGCGGAATACCTGCGAAATTCGGAGGCAGGGTTTCGTCGGTACTGGATATCTATCAGCGTGACGGAAATAGCCGGGAATTCAAGATGCAAGGAGGAATTGGCGCAATTTCAAGCAGACTTCTGGCCGAAGGTCCCATAGTAAAAGATAAAGGTTCATTTCTTATTGGTGGCCGTAGTTCCTACGCACATCTCTTTCTGAAATTAACAGACAATGACAATTCGGCCTATTTTTATGACCTGAACACCAAATTGAGCTATAATATCGATGATAAGAATAAACTCCTTTTTTCAGGATACTTTGGGCGGGACGTTTTTTCTCTAAGCAGAAATTTTAAAAACACCTACGGCAATGCAGTTTTAAACCTTAGATGGAATCATATTTTCAGTGATAATATATTCTCAAATCTCTCTGTGATTTACAGTGATTATTATTATGGATTAACTCTTGGTTTTGTTGGATTCAACTGGGACAGCGGAATAAAAAACCTCAATTTAAAATACGATTTCGATCATTATCTAAATGACACTTTTCAGTTAAAGTATGGATTCCAGAATACTTATTATGATTTTAATCCGGGTGAGATTGAACCTATAGACGAGACATCAGGGATCAATTATTTTAAGCTCACCAAGAAGTACGCATTGGAAAGCGCTCTTTATTTTTCAGCAGAACATAACATTTCGGAAAATCTATCGGCCGAATATGGTTTAAGATATAGCAGTTTCTTTCGCTTAGGCAAAGATGAATTAAGTATATATGAAAATGATTCTCCCCTTATCTATAATGAAGACCGGGACATCTATGAAGAAGCTGAACCATTAGGCACGGAAACTTACGAAAGCGGTAAAACCATTAGTTCTTTTGGCAATTTTGAACCGCGTTTGTCCGTTGCCTATAGTTTTAACGAGAACCAATCGGTTAAGGCAAGTTATAACAGGATGGCCCAGTATCTTCATCTAATCTCCAATACCAGCTCCCCTACTCCTTTGGATGTTTGGACACCCAGCGGACCTTTTATTGAACCTCAGTTATTGGATCAGTATGCCTTTGGGTATTTCAGGAATTTTAAGAACGGAACGTATTCACTAGAGGCTGAAACTTTTTATAAAAAAGTAAAAAACCGAATTGATTACGTTAACGGAGCAAACCTTATTGCTAATAATAACATTGAAAGAGTCATTTTAAATGGTAAATCCAGGGCTTATGGTCTGGAAATTCTATTCCGAAAAAATGAAGGAAAGTTTACCGGTTGGCTGGCATATACGCTGTCAAAAGCAGAGCAAAAAACCCCGGGCAGAACTCCGGTAGAAACTGGAATTAATGGCGGAGACTGGTATAATTCGAATTATGACAAAACGCATGATCTAACGCTGACCGCCAGTTATGAAGCCAGTAAAAAATGGCAGTTCAATGCTAATTTTAGTTTTCAAACGGGCCTGCCATCAACATTCCCTACCGCACAGTACAGTTATGAAAATATAACCGTACCGGTTTATTCTCAAAGGAATAGCAACAGGTTACCATCTTATCACAGATTAGATCTTTCTGCGAACCTTAACCCGAAAAATTCCAGTGATAAAGACTTTAAGTCATCCTGGAGTTTTGGAATTTACAATGTTTACAATCGAAAAAATGCGTATTCCATCAGTTTTCGGGAGAACAGCGATACTGGGGTCAACGAAGCCATTAGGTTAAGTCTATTTGGGATTATACCTTCTGTCACTTATAACTTTAGTTTTTAATAATGAAAAGGCTATTTAAAATATTCGGATTAATTCTGATCTTTGCAGGAAGCTCATGTGAAGATGTTGTTGATATTCCATTGGAAGAAAGCGAACCAAGGTTGGTAGTAGAAGCTTCCATCTTATCCTATAAAGATTCTGAAAGTAAGATTCAGCAAATCAAATTATCAGAAACGGCCCCGTTTTACGACGAGCAAATACCGCCGGTGGAAAGTGCCTCGGTAAAGATTATTTCAGAAGAAGGACTTGAATATGATTTCGTACATACTTCGGAAGGATACTACATCAATGAGAATTTAAACCCCATCATTGGTCAAACCTATGAATTGGAAATTATTTATAACGATGAGGTTTATACCGCGGCTGAAACAATGATGGGCGTTACAGATATTGATTTTATAGAACAAACAGCTACCGGAGGTTTTGCAGGCGATGAGATAGAGATAAAAGTTTTTTATACTGATCCTGCTGATGAATCCAACTATTATCTCTTTATTTTTAGAAATGAAAAAATAACTCTCGAAATCTATGAAGATGAATTCACAGACGGCAATCAAATTTTTGGTTATTATTCCAATGAAGACATAGAGCCCGGGGATGAGGTGGCTATTGAAATGTACGGCATTTCAAAGTCCTATTATGAATTTCTCTTTATTTTAAGAGCACAAATTGGAGAAAACAGTGGCGGCCCATTTGAAACCCAGCCGGCCACAGTAAAAGGAAATGTTATAAACCGCAGCAATAAAGAAAATTATCCTTTTGGTTATTTTCACCTTTCAGAAGTGGATACAAGCACTTATATTGTAGAATAATTAAAGAAAAATGAAACACACTAATAGAAAGGTACTTGGGAAAGGAATAAAATACCTGGGCATAGCATTACCTTTATCTTTAATTGGCCCCAGTGTTTTATTCACTGCATTTAACAATCAAGGTCACCCTTGGTATATCCCTGTACTTATTTTTGGTTTAATTGCTCTTATTGCTGCAGTTTTTTTAATGTTCAGAGGAATTCTAACAATAGTAAAAGCAGTTTTTGACTAAAAATATTTTAATAGCTAAGATAGAAATGCTTTAAGCTTTTATATATGAACCAGAGATTCCACACTTTGGAAATCCATCCTAATTAGTACTTTTTCCAGATCCTTTTTAGAAGACCTGGATTTTGGTTTGACCTAAAGGATAAAAAGTGATTCCCCCGCAGAAGTATTCCCTCATAAATGCACTTAGGGCCGGGAGAATTAAGTGGGCTTTAACTCCAACACTTTACCCCATAAAAAAACCCTTCACCAAATAAATGATGGAGGGTTTAAAAGAAAGCCCCGCCCGAACGTAGCGTCCGGTACGGGCAGGCCCGTTTTAACGTAACGCTGGGTACGGGCGGGGCGGTGATCCTTCGACTCCGCTCAGGACAGGCCGGCTCCCCCACAAATAGCAGTACCATCTGCGCTAACGGGCTTGACTTCTATGTTCTGAATGGGAGCCTCTGCATTCACTTTATTCCAAAAAAAGACCCTTACAAATTAATGTAAGGGTCTTAAAAGAAAGCCCGCCCGTACCGTTCGGGCGGGCCCGCCCGAACGTAGCGTCCGGTACGGGCGGGGCGGC
>NZ_JBEPWD010000031.1:0-27035 GCF_041642575.1 Salegentibacter sp.
TTTATGGCAGACCTTCTGCCTACAGCCGGCCATATTCCACTGCCGTACGTGATGGGCTATGATACCCGACCGTTGCTCACGCTGCCTGAAAAAGATAAATTTCTAAAGCAGGCTGCCGATCATAATTTTTATCTTTTCCTTGAACATGATGCTCACAACGAAATTATAAGTCTTAAAAACACTGAAAAAGGTGTAAGGCTGGATCAAACTTTTACTTTTAACGAACTTTTTAATTAAGAATAGATTATGAAAATACCCTTGTTAAGGCATGCTCTGATTATTGCAGCGGCCGGAATTATTACAGGTTGCAGCAGTACCTCACCGAAAATAGTTTCTACACCAATTGCTAACATAGATTCAATCCCTTTAAAGATCACAGATCTTTCTGAAACCGAGTTAAAAGGCTGGGGTGGCGCCGATCTTACGACCGATACAATCCCGGGAATGAGCGTAAATCGTGCTTATGAGGAGATTATAAAAAACAATAAAGGTCAAAAAGTTATTGTAGCTGTTTTAGACAGCGGGGTTGATATTGACCATGAAGACCTGCGGAGCGTAATTTGGGTAAACCGGGACGAGATTCCCAACAACGGAAAGGATGACGATAACAATGGTTATGTAGATGATATTCACGGCTGGAATTTTCTTGGCGATGCTGTTGAAGAAAACATGGAATATACCCGGATAATGAAAAGACTTCAGCCTAAATATGAAGGAAAGTCGGCAAGTTCAATAAGTACGGCAGATCGCGCTGAATATATCTATTATCAGGAAGCCAAAGCCGAATACGAAAAAGAGTACAACGAAACTCTTCAGAATAAAAATCAGTATGAACAGATTAAAAAACAACTGGTAGCTGCACATTCTGCGGTATCTTCTCAATTAGGAAAAGAAGATTACACCAATGAAGAATTAAGAGCTTTGGAAACCACAGATCAGCAATTAGCTCAGTATAAAGCAATGCTGCTTCAAATTCAGGATAATGTTAATGAAAACATTCCTGAAGCCCTGGAAGAACTTGATGAAGCCATTGATTATTATGCCGGTAGGATAGATACTCACTTTAACCTTGAGCTGGACGGAAGGGAGCCGGTAGGAGATGACCCGTACGATATTAACGATACCGGATACGGAAATAATGAAGTTGCAGGTCCCGATCCTGAAAAAGAAGATGCAAAACACGGTACTCACGTAGCCGGAATTATTGCTGCCGACAGGGAAAACAACCTGGGAATTAAAGGTGTTGCCAATAATGCAGAAATTATGGTAATAAGGGCTGTTCCTGATGGTGATGAATATGATAAGGATATCGCTCTTGGAATTCGTTACGCCGTAGATAACGGGGCCAAGATCATTAATACAAGCTTTGGTAAATATTTCTCACCGAACCCTGAATGGGTGGAAGACGCTATAAAATATGCTGCCGAAAATGATGTGCTTATCGTTAATGCAGCAGGAAATGAAGGTATAGATCTCGATGAAAAACGGGTATATCCGAATGATCAAACCCCTGAAGATCCAAATGAAATATCCAATAATGTTTTAAGTGTAGGAGCCCTGAATTTCGATTATGGTTCTAAGCTGGTAGCCGGTTTTTCTAACTACGGAAAACTGAATGTTGATGTTTTTGCACCGGGAACTAAGATCTGGTCTACAACGCCAAACAATGAATATGAATATTTACAGGGAACTTCTATGGCAGCTCCGGCTGTTTCAGGAGTAGCGGCGATAATCCGTTCTTTTTTTCCTAAATTAAGTGCCGCACAGGTAAAACAAATTATTATGGATAGTGGTGTAAGCACTAATACTTCCGTTTTAGTAGGGGAAGAGGACAGAAACACTAAAAAGTTCAAGGAACTTTCAGTATCAGGAAATATGGTAAACCTTTATAACGCTCTAATTTTAGCAGCACAAACGAAATAATTAATTATGAAAAAAATCTTTCTAAGTTTAACTTTACTGGCCACCTCTTTAATGGTAGCCCAAAACAATACCAGTTACTGGCAACAACATGCAGATTACAAAATGGAAGTCGACATGAATGTTGAAAACTTCCAGTATACGGGAACCCAGGAACTGGAATACACCAATAATTCTCCCGATACCCTGGACAGGGTATTTTATCATCTTCAATTCAATGCTTTTCAGCCCGGCAGCGAAATGGATGTGCGCTCCCGCACTATCCAGGATCCCGACAGAAGGGTAGGAGACCGTATTTCTAAATTATCTCCTGAACAACAGGGATATTTAAGAGTTTCCAGCCTAACCCAGGATGGAGCAGTGGTTGATTATGAAGAGGTAGGTACTATTCTCGAGGTGGAACTTCAGGAACCTATTCTTCCGGGAGAAAAAACCGTTTTTGAAATGGAATTTAACGGACAGGTGCCAGAGCAGATCAGGAGGTCGGGAAGGAACAGTTCAGAGGATATAGCCCTTTCCATGACGCAATGGTATCCTAAATTAGCCGAATATGATTTTGAAGGCTGGCATGCAGATCCTTATATAGGTCGTGAATTTCATGGCGTATGGGGAGATTTTGATGTTAAACTTACTATCGATAAGAATTACACCGTAGCTGCAACCGGGTATCTTCAGAATGCCGATGAAATTGGTCATGGCTACACAGATGAAGAGGTAGAAGCTGAAGGTGATACCCATACCTGGCACTTTGTTGCTCCAAAGGTTCACGATTTTACCTGGGCTGCAGATCCTGAATATATTCATGATGTAAGAATTGCCGAAGACGGGACTGAACTTCATTTTTTCTACAAAGACAACGAAGAAATCAAAGAAAACTGGAAAGACCTTCAGTCTAAAACAGAGGAACTATTATTGTTTTTCAACGAGAAAATAGGTCCATATCCATGGGATCAATATACCGTTGCACAAGGTGGAGACGGAGGAATGGAATATGCCATGATAACTCTAATAACCGGAGAAAGAAACTTTCAAAGCCTTGTGGGAGTAACTGCTCACGAACTTGCTCACGCCTGGTTTCAACATTTAATGGCTACTAACGAGAGCAAACACGAATGGATGGACGAAGGTTTTACTTCTTACATTTCCAGCGAAGCGATGAACAGAGTTATGCAAACCGATGCTGAGAATCCACATACACGTTCTTACCGCAGTTATCTTCAACTAGCAAATTCAGGTATGGAACAACCGCAAACCACTCACGCCGACCGTTATACTTTGAACGCTGCTTACGGAGCTTCAGCCTATTCTAAAGGTGCAGTTTTTCTCGCGCAATTAGGTTATGTGATAGGCAGGGAAAATCTGGATAAAACGCTAAAACGATATTATGATGATTGGAAATTTAAACATCCAACACCCAATGATTTTATCCGCGTTGCTGAAAAGGTTTCCGGAGCCGAATTAGACTGGTATTTAACCGACTGGACACAAACCACCAACCAAATAGATTACGCGATTAAGAGCGTGGAAGAAGACGGAGAGAATTCAACAAAGATCACTTTGGAGAGAATTGGGGAAATGCCAATGCCAATTGAATTAAGTGTGAGTCTCAAAAACGGAGACCACCAGATTCATTATATTCCACTGCAAATGATGCGATGGGAAAAAGAAGCTGAAACCGAAAACTGGATCCAGGAAAAAGACTGGGCCTGGGCCCACCCAACCTATGAACTTACTGTAGATATCCCTTTAAATGAAATTGAAAGTATTGAAATTGATGATACTCAACTAATGGCAGATGTGAATCGAGCTAATAATGTATATCCTTCAGAGGAACCTGAAACAGAATAAGGAGTTTCTCACTTAATTCTAAAGCCCTTCCTAACCGAGGGGCTTTTTTATTAAATAATTTTTATTTGAAGTCATTCATAATAAAAGCTATCCTTACTTTTGGGGAATGGATGAGCGTTTTGGAAAACAGGATAAATTAAAGAGCAAAAAGCTTATAGAAGATCTGTTTACCCGGGGAAAATCTGTGAAGAAATTTCCCTTGAAATTGGTGTATCTTCCGCTTAAACCTGTTGATGGCCCGCAATTAAAAACCGGCGTTTCAGTACCGAAAAAGCTAGTCAAAACCGCCCCAAAGCGCAACGGGATTAAACGCCTGATGCGTGAAGCTTTCAGAAAAAATAAGTATCTTGTAACCAATGATATAACCGGTTCTTATGCTTTTATGTTTATCTATATTTCAAGAGATAAAACCGATTATGAGAGTTTGAACAAGACAATGATAAAAATCCTGCAAACCTTTGTTGAAAAGGAAAAGCAGGAATAGAAAATTTCTCCCCGGAAGTTTAATTTAACTTATTATGAAAAATAATCTTATAAAAAAGGTCGGAATCCTGGTATTAGGAGCCGGACTTATCTTCAGCACGCTTGGATTTAAATCTGATTTTTTTGAGATAGCCAAGCAGATAGAGATCTTCACAACGCTTTTCAAGGAAATCAATATGAATTATGTTGATGAGACCAATCCGGCCGAACTTATGGATACGGCTATACAGTCTATGCTCGCTGATCTGGATCCATACACCAATTATTGGAACGAACAGGATGTTGAGGCTGCCAAGATCAATAATGCTGGAGAATATACCGGGATTGGAGCCCTGGTCAAAGCCACACCTGAATACATCAAGGTAATTGAACCCTATAAGGATTATCCCGCGGATAAAGCCGGTTTAAAGGCCGGAGACGAAATAATTGAGATTGGGAATATCAAGGTTTCAGATTTTAAAGAAGATGCGAGAGAGCTTTTAAACGGTGCTGCAAATTCCAGTCTTAAAATTACCTTTAACCGCCGCGGAGAAACAAAAACTACCAGTTTAGTGAGAGGTTCAGTAGATCTAAAAGCAGTTCCTTTTTATAAACTTCTCGAGGATAAAACAGGCTATATTGTTTTGTCGCGTTTTAATGCAAGGGCATCTTCAGAAACTTCCAGGGCGCTGAAAGATTTAAAAAATCAAGGTGCAGAAAAGATCATCCTGGACCTAAGGGGAAATCCGGGCGGACTTTTAGGCGAGGCGATAAACGTTAGTAATATTTTTCTACAGAAAGGAGAACTGATCACTACCACAAAATCTGTTATAGAGAAATACAACAAAGAATATTTTACACAAAAAGAACCGTTGGATACTCAAATTCCGTTAGTGGTTATTGTTAACGGCAGAAGTGCTTCTGCAAGTGAAATCGTAGCCGGAGCAATCCAGGATCTGGACAGGGGAGTTGTAGTGGGGGCCAGAAGTTTTGGAAAAGGCCTGGTGCAACGGCCAAAAGAATTAGCTTACGGCACACAACTTAAAGTAACGATTTCACGGTATTATACACCTAGTGGAAGATGTATTCAGGCTTTGGATTACCGCAACAGAGATGAAAAAGGAAAAGCACTTAAGTTTGAAGACTACAACGAATTTACAACCCGAAACGGCCGAAAGATTTATGATGGAGGAGGAATTCTTCCGGATGTAAAACTGGAAACTTCAGAATACAGTGATATTACCAATGCACTATTGTTGGAAGATGCCATTTTCGACTTCGCGACAGATTATTATTATACTCATGAATTGGAAAATCCTGAAGATTTCAGGTTTACTGAGGATGATTTTAAAGACTTCAGCGATTATCTTGAAGAAATAGATTTCAACTATCAGACAAAGACAGAAAAAGAACTGGAAGAAGTGTTAATTGCAGCTAAGGAAGAAGGTTATGAAAAGGATATAATCAGTAATTATAAAGATATTTCAGAAGAGATCAACCAGTTGAAAAAAGAGGAACTTCAGGATAAAAAACCTGAAATAGTTAGTTTGCTTACCGATGAAATTATAAAGCGGTATTTCTACAAAGAGGGACTTTATGAACATTATGTTGAACATAACCCTGAAATTATGGAATCACTCGCAATCCTTAATAATACCAATCGATATTCAGAAATATTAAAATAGTTTATTCCTTAACCATCGCAATGTGCGGAATCCCATCTTCCAGGTATCCTTCACCGGTGGTTTTAAAGTCGTGGGACTTATAGAAATCTATAAGGTATTGTTGTGCCGAAAGTTTTATTTTTTTGGTTTTATATCGCTCTTCAATGGCTTTAATTGAAGCTTTCAGGATTTCATGGCCATAACCGTATTTTCGGTAGTTTTCTTTAACAATCACCCGTCCAATCGAGGCCTCCTCAAAGTAAAATCCTTTATCAAAACAACGGGTATACGCCACGAGAACATCATCTTTATAACCCATAATATGCATTGCTTTTTGGTCTTTACCATCAATATCCTGGTAAACGCAATTCTGTTCTACCACAAAAACCTCAGAACGAAGTTGAAGTATGTCGTATAGCTGAGTTAAACTAAGTTCTTTGAAAGTTTTAATTATTATTTTCATATGTATTTTCTAATCCTGAACTATGAGATCTTTAGAATCACATTTTCCGAATTCGGGTTGAATATTCACGTGATTTATTCCGAATTCATGATAAACAATTTCCTCTATTTCTTCCAGAATTTCATCAAATTTAGATAAAGGTATGTCTACATTAAAATCTACATGCGCTTCCAGATGAGTTTCATCTTCATTTAATTGCCAGACATGTACATGATGAACATTCTTAATTTCAGGGATTTGACAAATTTTAGTAGCTATTTCTTCCAGAGGTAATTCAATGGGCGTGAAAAGCATTAAAACCCTGGTAGAACTTTTTAAGAGATCCCAACCAACTATTATTAAATAGACAGCAATTATCAAGGTTAATAAGCTATCAACCCAATAAAACTGGTAATACTCCATCAACAAACCGCCAATTAAAACAGCTACTGACGCCAGCATATCGGTGAATAAATGTAAATAGGCCGATCGCAGATTCATGTTGTTTTTACTGTCTTTTTTAAGCAGTAAAACACTGAATCCGTTTCCTAAAATTGCAAGAAGTGCGAGCCAGATCACCAGTCCGGAATTAATTTCCTGCGGATTCCTAAACCTATCTATAGCTTCAAAAATAAGTAAGACCGCAATGATAATAAGGGTTGCAGCATTTATAAATGCTGCAATAATTTCGGCTCTTTTATAGCCAAAAGTCCGGTTAAGCGAAGCATCCTTTTTAACCAGTTTATTAGCGATATAACTGATAATCAAAGAAATTACATCACTAAAATTATGCAAGGCATCAGAAAGGAGAGCAAGACTTCCGCTTAGGATTCCACCTACAACCTGGGCCGCGGTAATTCCTATATTGAGGATTATAGATATTAATAAGTTACGTCCGGCGGTTTCCTTTCCATGCGAATGCTTGTGACCCATTATTTATCTACTGGTATTTTATCTATTCTATTTTGGTGTCGGCCTCCTTCAAATTCAGTTTTAAGAAATATGTTAACCATTTCCAGCGCCTGATTTTCTGATACAAACCTGGCAGGAATACTCAGCACATTTGCGTTATTGTGTTCACGCGCGAGCTTTGTAATTTCACCGGTCCAGCAGAGGGCTGATCTTATTCCCTGATGTTTATTTGCTGTCATATTAGCGCCATTTCCGCTACCACAAATAATAATTCCCCAATCTACTTTCTTGTTTTCAACATCGTCGGCAACAGGGTGAATAAAATCAGGATAGTCTACACTTTCATCGGTATCAGTCCCGTAGTTAATAACCTCAATCCCTTTTTGTTTAAGGAGTTCTACCACCTTTTTTTTGTACTGAGTACCGGCGTGATCATTTCCAATTGCGATTTTCATAGTTGTGTGTTTAGAGTTAACAAAGGTAAAAAAACCGCTTATTAACCCCTCAAAAAGCTATTGTTAATTACTTTTTAAAATAGGTTTAGTATCAAGGCTTTAATGTTTACAAGACATTGTGGATAACCTCACATGAGAATCTGAGAAACTTTTTTGGAGATAAGGATTTTAATTTCAATAGCAATTTTTAACTGAGTAAATCAAATTATAAGTCGCTTATTTCTTCTCAAGTTATGAGCAATCAAAATAAGGTTGTGAACAATGTGGAAAGCTATAAATATCCCCAATTGATTTTAAGATATCTTTTTCAACCTTTGTTAAGTAAATCATAAAATAAGAAGATTTTCAGATACTTAGATCCATTTAAACATGTTAATAAGATGTTATCAAAAATCTTATACGAGGAAATCAAATTTTAAGAGAAATATTTGTTCCACAAGTTAACAGCCTATAATAAACATCATTTTAATTTTTAGAAAAAAGAAAAAGAAATAATAGTAATATATAATGTTAACAACTAAACTACCTTTAAATGAGGATTTGTATTTTGAAAATCTTCGATTATCTTTTTTGCCCGGTTAAAATCTTCCTGGTGGACGAGAAGATGTATCCCACCCAAAGCGTTGGAATAAAAAGGTAAGAGGCCTGCCAGAGTTTCATTCTTTTTTAAAAATCTTATACCGGCATCCTCCAGTATCCCTTGTATAATGAGGTATTCATACTGGTAGGTGAAAACAGCGATAAGTAAGTAACCATTCATAAGCCTGCCGTTTAAAAATTAAAATTAATAGTTACAGCTGAAAAGTAAGATTTGTATAAGTATATTCCTGAGAAATAGGAAAACTATAGATCTCAATCTCTGTTTTCTTATTAAGGGAATGATTAATCAGGCTTACATAGATCAATACTCCTATGACAAAAATCAAGAAGAACATCAGTGATATTTTTGTGGGATTATTCATTATAAACCTTTGATTAAATCAAAATTAGGCTAACGAAAACCTTTTTAAGTTAAATCTAATTTAAGTAATTTTTAAGATATTTATAACAAATTGGGTCTATAAGCCAAAAAACACGGGTTTTCCCTAGGTTTTGGAAATCAGTTAAATAAATGATAAAATTGGTGCTAAACCCCGTCTTAACAAAACTTTACATTCAAAACATAATCATATGACTTATAAGCTGTAATTTTATATTTTTAATAATACATATGAATAGAAAGAAGAAAAATACGTCTAAAGTACCGGGAAACCTGGAAAAGAGCATAATTGATATATTACGAAAAGATGGCGGACAAGCCTTTAATTATAAACAAATTGCATCTAAATTAGATGTAAATGATGCCAATAGCCGCAATCAGATCATAAAAAAATTATCACAATTAGCCGCAAAGAAGCAAATTGAAGAGGTGGAACGCGGTAAATTTAAAATAAACGATCATCGGGATTATTACCGCGGAATTATAGATATGACTACTAAAGGTTATGCCTATGTGGTGGTGGAAGAACTCGATGATGATGTTTTTATTTCACAAAATCATTTAAATACCGCTTTCAACGGAGATGAAGTTGAAATATATATCTACAATCGCAGACGAAATAAGAAATCTGAAGGAGAAGTAACCAAAATCCTAAAGCGCAAGCGTACTGAATTTGTTGGGGTTCTTCAACTGAAAAAAGATTTTGGATTTGTGGTTATAGATGATCCTAAAATGTATACCGATGTTTTTGTTCAGAAGAACAAAATGGCCGAAGCACAAAATGGAGATAAAGTTGTTGTTGAAATTGAAGAATGGCCTGAAAAAGCGGATTCTCCCTTCGGAAAGATCAAAAAAGTTTTGGGTACTCCCGGTGAACATCATACCGAGATCCATGCAATTTTAGCCCAATACGGTTTGCCTCACGATTTTCCACCGGAAGTAGAAGAGTTTGCCGATAAAATAGATACTTCGATAAAAGAAGAAGAGATCAAAAAAAGGAGGGATATGCGAGATGTTCTGACTTTTACAATTGATCCCGAAGATGCCAAGGATTTTGATGATGCCTTGAGTTTTCAGAAACTTGAAAACGGAAATTACGAAATAGGAATCCATATTGCCGATGTTGCACATTACGTACAACCTGGAAATATTTTAGATGAAGAAGCTTATGAAAGAGCGACTTCGGTTTACCTGGTAGACCGCGTAGTTCCTATGCTACCTGAAGTACTTTCCAACAATGCATGTTCCCTTAGACCAAACGAAGAAAAATATACTTTTTCAGCAGTTTTTGAGATCGATAAGAATACTAAAATTAAAAAGGAATGGTTTGGAAGAACCGTTACTTATTCTGATGCGCGCTTCGCTTATGAGGAAGCTCAGCATATAATAGAAACTAAAGGAGGAGACATTCCTGCAGAGATTTCTATTCAGGAGGAGGCTTATTCAGTTAAAGATGAAATTGTTGAAGCCGTGACGGTAATGAACGATCTGGCCAAAACTATGCGTTCCAAAAGAATGCGGGAAGGAGCTATTTCCTTTGATAAAGTTGAAGTGAAATTTGAACTGGATGAAGAAAATGAACCAGTAGGAGTTTTCTTTAAAACTTCAAAAGATGCTAATAAGCTTATCGAGGAATTCATGTTGCTGGCTAACAGGAAGGTTGCTGAATTTATTGGAAAACAGAAAGAAAAGAAAACTTTTGTGTATCGTTGTCACGACGAACCGGATGATTCCAAACTGGCTGCTTTGAGCAGTTTAGTTTCAAAATTTGGACATAAACTAAATCTCAAGGATAAAAAATCTGTTAGTTCTTCCCTTAATAATTTATTGGAAAGTGTGCAGGGTACCAAAGAGCAAAACCTTGTTGATACCCTAACCATCCGTACCATGAGCAAAGCCTATTACGGAACCGAAAATATTGGTCATTACGGATTGGCATTTTCTCATTACACTCATTTTACCTCACCAATTCGTAGGTATCCGGATGTTATGGTGCATAGATTATTACAAAGCTATCTTGATCAGGAGCCATCGGCAAAGGAGGATGTATATGACGAAAAATGTCACCACAGCAGTGAGATGGAAAATCTTGCTACAAATGCAGAGCGGGATTCTATTAAGTATATGCAAGTGAAATATATGCAGGATCACGGGGATGAAGAGTTCCTGGGAGTAATTTCAGGAGTAACAGACTGGGGTATTTTCGTGGAAATTATTGAGAATAAATGTGAAGGAATGATTCGACTTCGCGATCTAAGAGACGATCACTACGAATTTGATGAAGAAAATTATGCAGTGGTGGGTCGAAAGACCAAAAAAACTTACCAGTTAGGAGACGAGGTATATGTAGGCGTGAAAAATGCCGACTTGGTTAAAAGACACCTTGATTTCAGACTTATTGGATCTAAAAAAGAGGTGGAAGAAGCTTAATTTAAATTTTAAAGATGAAAAATTTAATACTGGTTTTTGCCCTTCTATTTTCCTGCAGTTTGTTGAGCCAGGAGGAAATTACCCATGAGCTTGAAAGTTTTTCGGAAGTTAAGGTTTATAATGGCTTAAAAGTTAATCTAATCTATGGTGATGAGAATAAAGTTATAGTAACCGGAGATGGTCGTCAGGATGTAAATTTAGAAGTTGAAGAAGGAATTCTAAGAGTAAAAACCAAGCTGGATAATATTTGGAAGGAAAATAATACGGTCATAAATATCCATTTTACTTATTTAAAAAAAATAGATGCCCGGCAGAATTCTTCTGTAGAACTATCTGAAGTTTACAAAACCGAGACGCTGGATCTTATGGCTTCTGAAGGTGGTAATATCTATGCTGAAATCGATGTTGAAAAACTGAATTTAAAAAGCCTTACGGGCGGCGAAGTCGAACTGAAAGGTGCAGCAGATATTCAGGATGTGAAAATTAGAGCAGGAGGGCAGTATTATGCCAGATATTTGGAATCAAACGATATTCATATTAGTATTAGTGCCGGCGGAGTAGCCGATATTTATTCTTCCGGAAGAGTTGATGCTAAAGTAAGAGCTGGCGGTACTGTAAACGTATACGGAGATCCCGAGATTATTGATAAAGACACCCTTTTTGGAGGTAAAGTCAATAGGAAAAACTAAAATCCTACATTTGTAAAATATTCAAAATGTATGTTTCAGGATGTTTTAGCAGCAATTCCACTAGGGTTTTTTCTAGCCTTCCTCCTGGGTCCGGTTTTTTTCGTTTTACTGGAAACAGCAGCTATAAAAGGCTTTAGAGCAGCTTTTTCTTTCGATGTTGGAGTTATAATTGCAGATGTTGTTTTTCTGTTTATTGCTTATTTAAGTACCACAAAACTTCTTAACAGTTTAAAAGATGATCCCGCTTTATTTATTTTTGGCGGAGTGATTCTGGCTACCTACGGCTTGATGAGTTTCGTGCAAACTAAAAAGGTTTTACAACAGGAGGACGAAACCCCCGAGATAAGAAAGCTTAATAAAAGCGATTATATGGGCCTTGCTGTAAAAGGTTTTCTCTTAAATTTTATAAATATAGGGGTTCTGGGATTCTGGCTGGGGCTTATCATTGTATTTGGCCCTAAATTAGAGATGGAAGGAAATCGCATTCTGGTTTTCTTCGGAAGCGTTTTAGCTACTTACCTTATTCTTGATATTTTTAAGATTTTACTCGCTAAAAAATTAAACCGCAAGCTTACCCCTAACAGGATCTACTTTATGAAAAAAGGGATAAGTATCTTTTTGATTATTTTTGGAGCTGTGCTTATAGGTCAGGGGATGTTTCCAAATAAAGTAAATAACATCACAGACCAGATTGAAACAATTACCCCTTCAGATACTCTTTCTGAATAAAATACTATAGAACTTTTTCAGCATAAAAAAAGCCCCTTGAATAAGGAGCTTTTAGAGGCATCGAGCGGATTCGAACCGCTGTACAAGGTTTTGCAGACCTCTGCCTAGCCACTCGGCCACGATGCCGAATTAATCGGTTGGCAAATGTAATAAAATTTTTAGGTTCTAAAACCAATAATTAACGCGATTTGCTTCGGCTAACCGTAACCATCGCTACATTTCCCCCAATGGGCGGATTTATTTTTGAAACATCAACCTTAACTGCCTGGACCATTATTATTTCCTCCAGGATTCTGTTGATGATCCTTTCAGCTACGGTTTCAAGCAGTTTTGAGCGTTTAGACATTTCCTCTTTCACGATTTTGTTTAGATGCACGTAATCTATCGTATCTCCTAAAGAATCGGTTTTAGCCGAATTTGACAGATCACCCTTCACACTTAAGTCTATCCTGTAATCACTTCCAATTTTACCTTCTTCATCCAGGCAACCGTGATATGCGAAAACCCTTATATTTTTCAGTTTAATTTTTCCCACTTGTTATTTTTCTCAAAGATAAGAAGTCCTGAAGAAGTTGAAAGAATCAAATTGAAGATTGCATCTTAGATTCACCTTAATTTTAAGTAATTTTGAGCCTTTAAAGAGTCAATTATGTCTGAAACAAAAAAGTCACTCAATTTCATTGAGCAAATTATAGAGGAAGATCTTAGATCTACACACAAAATAGAGGATTTAAAGTTCAGGTTTCCTCCTGAACCGAATGGTTATTTACATATTGGTCACGCCTCTTCAATTTGTTTAAATTTCGGATTAGGAGAGAAGTATAATGCGCCTGTTAACCTGAGGTTTGACGATACCAATCCCATAAAAGAGGAGCAGGAATTTGTAGATGCTATAAAAGAAGATGTGCTTTGGTTAGGTTATAAATGGGCCGAAGAATGTTATGCATCAGACTATTTTCAGCAATTATATGACTGGGCGGTAGACTTGATCAAAAATGATTATGCCTATGTAGACAGTCAGACTTCAGAAGAAATTGCCTCTCAGAAAGGAACGCCTACAGAGCCGGGTAAAAACAGCCCTTACCGAAATCGTTCGGTAGAAGAGAATCTTGAACTTTTCGAGCAGATGAAAAACGGGGATACTCCCGAAAAAGGTCATGTTCTAAGAGCTAAAATAGATATGGCCTCTCCTAATATGATTATGCGGGATCCTGTAATGTACAGATGCCTTCATAAAAGTCATCATCGCACAGGTAATGACTGGATGATTTACCCATTGTATGATTGGGCCCATGGAGAAAGTGATTTTATTGAAAGGATTTCACATTCGTTTTGTACGCTGGAATTCCTACCTCACCGTGAACTCTACAACTGGTTTGTTGAGAAAGTTAGTAAACCGGGAGAAATGCAGCCTAAACAAAGAGAATTCGCCCGTAGGAATTTAAGTCATACCGTTGTTAGTAAAAGAAAATTGATGCAACTGGTTGAAAAAGGAATTGTAAAATCCTGGGACGATCCCAGAATGCCAACAATTTCCGGATTGAGACGAAGAGGGTATACTCCAAATTCCATAAGAAGATTCGCCGATTCAATTGGTGTAGGTAAGCGGGAGAACATGATAGATGTTGCTCACCTTGAATTTCACGTAAGGGAAGATCTCAATATAACAGCTCCAAGAGTTATGGCTGTACTTGATCCTGTTAAGGTGGTGATCACTAATTACCCTGAAGGAAAAGAGGAATGGTTAACCGCTGAAAATAATCCGGAGGATGAAAGCGCTGGAACCAGGGAAGTACCGTTTTCGCGTGAGATCTATATCGAGAGAGAAGACTTTAAGGAAAGTGCAAATCGCAAGTTTTTCAGGCTTACCCTGGGAAAAGAGGTTAGACTTAAGAATGCTTATATCATCAAAGGGGAAGATGTTGTAAAAGACTCTGAAGATAATATTACGGAAATTCACTGTACCTATGATCCTAAGAGCAAAAGCGGTAGTGGCTCCGAAGAATCCCTTCGAAAAGTAAAAGGAACGCTTCATTGGGTTTCGGTTAATCATGCGATAGAAGCTGAAGTAAGGCTTTATGACAGGCTCTTCACAGTAGAAGCTCCGGATGCCGACAAAGAGAGAGAATTTACTGAATTCATTAATCCTGATTCATTGAATGTGATTACAGGATATCTTGAACCAGGATTAAAAAATGCCGGTGTTCAGGATAAATTCCAGTTTCAGCGCATTGGGTATTTTTGTGTAGACAAAGATTCTACGGTAGAAAAACCTGTATTTAACCGTACAGTAAGTCTACGGGATTCCTGGGCTAAAAGGAATTAGACCTTGAAAAATCGCCTTTAAGAATATTTTAGTAAAGAAAATTAACATATTAACCGGTTATTAACAGCGGTGCTATTATGCTTAGCGTATATTTGGGATTAAGTATAACTAAATTAAACTAACAAACTATTATGGCAAATACAGGAAATACACTTCTAGCCCTTATAACAGGTGCAGCTATTGGTGCCGGTCTAGGATTACTATATGCTCCGGATAGCGGAGAGAAAACACGTAAAAGACTTAAAGATGAGTCTGGAAAAGCTCAGGATCGTTTCAATAAGAAATACACTGAAACTTCTTCAAACCTAACTGATAAGGCCCGTAAGGCCCGTTTGGAATTTGAAGAGCGACTAGGTGAAACTCTTTCTTCTGCGAGCCATAAAGCTGATGATATTCTTTCAGCAATGGAATCAAAATTAGAAGAACTTAGAAAACAGAACGCAAAACTTCAAAAGGAGGGCAAAACAAAAGAAGCTGAATCCACAACTAAGAAAGCGGTAGTATAATAACTTTATGGCATTCGAAAAACTCTCAAACAGTCTTAACGAATTAAATTATAATCTTCAGGCATTTGCTCATACAAATGCTGAATATTACAAGTTAAAATTCTTTAAGCAAGCTATGAGTGGCGCCACATCTTTGGTGCGGTTCCTTACTTTGGGTGCTATTATGGTAATTGTATTTTTTCTACTGTCATTTGCCGTTGCCATTGCTATAAGCGAGGCTATAGGAACTCCCAGCGCAGGTTATTTTATTGTTGCTGGATTTTATATAGTGCTGTTTATATTAATCCTGGTTTTTGGTAAGAAGCCTATTGAAAAGCTGATGCTGCAGAAGTTTTCCAGAACCTTTTTTAATGATTAATTTATGAAAGAGTACACTTCTTTTGAAGAAATCGACAGGGATTTGGAGATTTTAAAACTTCAAACGCAAATAGATAAAGAGGAAATTAAACTTAGTATAGAAAATGCTAAAGCGGGTATTTCACCACTTTCTATCGCAGGAAGTATTCTTGGATCTATTCTGGAAAAGGCCTTGGTTTTAAAAGCTGTAACAAAGCTTACCGGTTTAAAGCGGGTAACCGCCACGGTAAAGAAATAAATTAAGTACAGATTAGCAGCTGTGTAATAAAGTTGAAATTAGATGCGATTTCGCTCATTTCACCTTATTTTACACAGCTGTTTTCTTTTAAAAATCTTTATATCTCTAGATCCAGGTTGTTATCTCTTTTTTTCTTTTTTGTAGTACTCTCCCTGGTTTTTTCCTTTTCAATTTCCTCATTTTTTTTCTTCATCGCTTCGCCAATTTGATTCGATGCTGAAAATGAAGCCACCATATTGTTCAGCATATCACTACCTGCCTGGGGAGAATTAGGGAGCAGAATTAAATTGCTGTTGGTTTCTTCTCCAATGGCCTGTAAAGTGTCATAATGTTGGGTAACCACAATTAAGGCTGATGCTTCCTGGGAGTTAATTCCAACATTATTTAAAACATCTACACTTTCCTCAAGTCCGCGTGCTATCTCTCTTCGCTGGTCGGCGATACCCTGACCTTGTAAGCGTTTACTTTCGGCTTCAGCCCGGGCTTTAGCAACTATTTTAATCCTATCGGCTTCCGCAACATATTCTGCAGCCACTTTATCGCGTTCTGCGGCGTTTATTCTATTCATAGCAGCCTTCACCTCCACATCGGGATCAATGTCTGTTACAAGTGTTTTAATGATGTCGTAGCCATAATCCTCCATCGCTTGGTTAAGTTCCCTGTTAACAGCAATAGCGATATCGTCTTTCCTTTCGAAAACATCATCCAGACGCATTTTTGGAACTTCGGCCCTTACCACATCAAAAACATAAGAAGTAATTTGATCTGACGGACTTTCCAGTTTATAAAATGCATCGTAAATATTGGATTTCACCACCTGAAATTGCACTGAGATCTTAAGCTTTACAAAAACACTGTCTTTGGTTTTTGTTTCAATGAGAACATCGAGTTGCTGCACCTTTAGATTGATCCTTCCGGCGATATTATCAAAAATGGGAATCTTAAGATGCAATCCCGAATTACGGATGCTGTGAAATCTTCCGAAGCGTTCCAAAATAGCGGCCGATTGTTGCCTGACTATAAAGATGCCTGAAAATAAAATCACTAATCCTATTACTAGGAGAATTGGGAGTAAAATATAGTTCATAACACGTGTTTTTATTTTTCTCAAGATATGAAATATTACGCTTCGATTTTAGGCATAAAAAACCCGGAAGGAACTTTCTGTTCTCCCGGGTTTAATAATTTGATTTCCAAACCCTATCCCAGGGTAGAGATCGCTTTATTTATTCTTTTAAGCGTTTCTTCTTTTCCAATGTTTTCAGCAATCACAAAAAGGTCGGCTCCCTGCATAGATCCTACAAGGGCAAGTCGCAAGGGCTGCATAACCTTTCCGAAACCTATTTCCTTAGACGTTATCCAGGCTTTTACATTTTCCTGAATTTTTGAAGCTGAAAAATCATCTTGTTTTTTCAGAAGTTCGCTTAACTCAAGCATTATTTCTGAAGTATCATCTTTCCAGGCTTTTTTTACGTTTTTAGGATCATAAGAAGTAGGGGAGATGAAGAAATAATCTCCCTGTTCCCAGAGATCTTTCACAAAAGTTGCTCTTTCCTTTACGATCTCAATAACTTTTTTGGTATAATCAAGATCGACCGTGATCTCTTTTTCCTGGAGTATTTTTTGAAACTCTTTAGCCAGGAAAGTATTATCTGCTTCCTGAAGGTAATGGTGCTGAAACCAATTTGTCTTTTCAGGATCAAACTTTGCACCTCCTTTATGAACTCTGGTAAGTTCAAAGGCCTGCGTTAATTCTTTTATATTGAAAAATTCCTGTTCTGTCCCCGGGTTCCATCCTAAGAATGCCAGCATATTGGTAACCGCTTCAGGGAAATATCCGTCTTCCCGATAACCTGCTGAAATTTCTCCGGTTTTTGGGTCCTTCCATTCCAATGGAAATACAGGAAACCCTAGTTTATCTCCGTCGCGTTTGCTGAGTTTACCTTTTCCCTGTGGCTTAAGAATTAAAGGAAGATGCGCAAATTTTGGTGTATCCCAGCCAAAGGCCCTGTAAAGCATAACGTGTAAGGCTAAAGATGGCAACCACTCTTCTCCACGAATCACATGGGTGATTTTCATCAAATGATCGTCCACAATATTGGCGAGGTGATAAGTTGGCATCCCATCGCTTTTAAAAAGTACCTTGTCGTCAAGGATCTCAGTATTGATCTCCATATTTCCACGAATCTCATCCTGGAGATTCAGGATTTCACTTTCAGGAGATTTAAAACGGATAACATAATCCTCTCCGGCAGCAATTTTCAACTTTACTTCTTCCTCAGTCAGGGAAAGGGAATTATCCAGTTTTAATCGGTTGTGCCAATTATAAATAAAGGTTTTGCCTTTCGCTTCATGGTCTTTGCGGTGTTCATCAAGAGTTTCTGCTTTATCAAAGGCGTAATAGGCCTTACCTGTTTCTACCAGTTTATTGGCATATTCCCGGTAGATTTCTTTGCGTTCACTCTGACGATAAGGTCCATGTTGTCCTTCTTTTTCCGGACCTTCATCAAAAGGAATATTGCACCAGTTAAGGGAATCAATAATATATTGTTCTGCGCCTTCCACATAACGATTTTGGTCGGTATCTTCTATCCGAAGCACAAAATCCCCATCGTGTTTCTTTGCAAACAAATAATTATATAAAGCTGTTCTAACTCCCCCAATATGCAATGGGCCTGTAGGACTTGGCGCAAAACGCACCCTTACTTTAGCACTCATAGTTTTATTTTTGAAAACAAAGATACAAGCTTTAGGCAGCATTCCTAAACCCTTGTAACTTGAGGTGCTTTAATTTCTGAAAATATTTTGGTGTCAGACCTTTTACTTTCAGAAAAATAAATATTGTATTTTTAAGCTTGAAAGTGGGGTAGTCGATGGAAAATTATAAAGAAGTAAAAAGGAAGCTAAATGCTTTTATATCAAAATACTATAGGAATAAACTGCTTAAAGGAGCCATTCTTTTTACCGCGGTTGGATTGCTGTATTTGTTTCTTATAATTTCAATTGAACATTTATTCTGGCTTAACACCACCGGCCGACGGATCCTCTTCTGGCTTTTCATAGGGATTGAAGCAGGTCTTTTTATCTTTTTTATAGCGATTCCGCTTTCCAAATTATTCAGATTCTCTAAAACTTTATCTGAAGAAGATGCTTCCCGAATTATTGGAAGACATTTCCCAGGGGTAAATGATAAGCTTCTAAATCTGCTTCAGCTTAAGAATTCAGAGAAAGAATCAGATCTTTTAGTTGCAGGAATAGATCAGAAATCCCGTGAGTTAAATCCTATTCCTTTTAGTGCAGCCGTTAATTTTAAAAGTTCCCTGAAATATGTGAAATGGGCTGCTTTTCCCGTTATAATATTTCTGGCCATCTGGTTAACGGGTAATTCTTCCATTTTTTCTGATTCCTACGGAAGGGTGGTCCATTATAATGCAGAATTTCAACCACCGGCTCCCTTTTACTTCACCTTAGAAAATGAACTTCTTGAAGTGCGCCAGAACAAAGATTTTACGCTTCAAGTAAAAACCATTGGAGATATGAATCCCGAGCAGGTTTCGGTAAATTATAACAATCAGGATTATCTTCTGAAACGGATAGAACCTGGAACTTTTGAATATACTTTTAAAAGGTTAGAGAAGGATACAGAATTCAGTCTCAATGCTAATGGAATATCTTCAGAAAAATATACTCTTGAAGTTTTGAAAGTACCTGCAATCTTAAATCTTGAAACGAACTTTGAGTATCCTGCCTATACAGGTAAAAGAAGTGATTCTGTTATTGGAACAGGAAATGCCAGAATCCCTGAAGGCACCCGGGTTACCTGGAATTTAAAGGCCCGGGAAACATATGAAGTTCATTTTAAATTGCCGGACAGCAGTTTGAATTTGAAACCACAATCGGGAAGAGTGGAATACCAATCCCGGGTATATTCAAGCCTTAATTATTCTATAAGTTCCTCCAATAAGAAAATTAGGAATTTTGAACCGGTGTCTTATAAAATTGATATTATAAAGGACCGTTTTCCGGAGATTGAGGTTGTAAAGAAAACAGATAGCCTTGAAGAGCAAATTAGTTATTTCTATGGAAAGGTTTCAGACGATTATGGCCTGAGTAAACTTCAATTGGTTTATTACCCGGAAGCCTCACCGGACAGTCTCAATCAGATTTCAATTCCTGTAGCCAAAGAATCCTTTGCTGAATTTCTTTTCACCTTTCCCGGAGATCTGGAACTTGAAAGAGGGGTGAATTACTTGTACTATTTTCAGGTTTTTGACAATGATGGAGTGAATGGGGCAAAGAGCAGCAGGAGTGAGATTTTCGGTTTTAGAAAGAAAACTTTAGAGGAAATAGAGGAAGAGAAGATTCAGCATCAGGGAGAATCCATAGAGAATTTTAATAAATCTCTTGAGGAAATTGAATACTCCCGGGAAACCTTAAATGAAATTTCACGTAGACAAAAAGAAACAGATAGGTTCGATTATAATGAAAGAAAGAAACTTCAGGATTTTCTTGAGAGGCAGAAACAGCAGAATGAGATGATGAAGAATTATTCTGAAAAACTTAAGAAAAGCCTTGAAGAAGAGGACCCATCTAAAGAAGAAAATTCCTACAAAGAAGATTTAAAGGAAAGGCTGGACAAAAATGAAGAACGCCTGGAAGAAAATGAAGCTTTAATGGAAGAGTTGAAGGAATTCTCTGAAAAAATAAGCAGGGAAGAACTCGGTGAAAAGCTGGAGGAGCTCTCCAAACGCAACCAGTCCCAGCAACGAAATATGGAGCAGCTGTTGGAACTAACCAAACGTTATTATGTGCAGGAGAAACAGCAGAAACTGGCTAGGGAACTTCAAAACCTGGCAGAGCGTCAAGAAAGAATTTCTGAAGATGAGGAATTGAATAACAAAGAATCCCAGGAAAAACTTTCCCGGGAATTTGAGGAATTTAGAAAGGAAATGGATCAACTTGACGAGGACAATGAGCGTTTAAAGCAACCTGTAAATCTTGATCGTGATCAGGTGGATGAAGAAAGCATTGAAAAAGATCAGCGTGAATCCGAGACAGATTTAGATAAGCAACAACAGAACAAAGCCAAAGAAAAACAGAAGGAGGCGGCAAAGAAAATGATGCAAATGAGCGCTAAAATGCAACAGCAGATGCAGGCGCAATCTGGAGAAGAATTAGAGGCCGACATAGAAAGTCTAAGGCAGATCCTTGATAATCTTGTAAGATTTTCCTTTCAACAGGAAGATCTTTTGGAAACTTTTAAGTCGATGAATAGAAATGACCCCATGTTCGCCAGGAACTTGAAAATTCAGAATGATCTTCGGGAGAACTTTAGGCATGTTGATGATAGTCTATATAGTTTAGCATTAAAGAATCCCATGATAGGTGAAGAGATTACTGGTAAATTAACCGATATCGAATTCGATCTTGAAAAAGCTTTGGAACGCCTTGCCGAAGATCAGGTGCCTCAGGGAACCGCAAGCCAGCAATATGTTGTTACCGGGGCCAATGATCTTGCTTATTTACTTAGCAGCATCCTTTCTTCCATGCAACAGCAGGCTAATCCACAGCTTGGGAAAGGTGGAGGTGATGGGGAGGAATTCCAGTTACCTGATATTATACAGAAGCAGGAGGAAATACAGCAACAACTCGAGGAGGGTATTGAAAAAAATAAGGGTGAAAAACCAAATGGTGAAGATGGTGAAGGCCAGGAGCAGGAAAGTGGAGAACTCTTTGAAATATATAAACAACAGCAGGAACTTAGAAGAGAATTAGAAAAGATGATCAATAAAGAGGCTGAGGATCCAAATGGTGAAAATTTACGTGACAATATGGAACAATTGGAAGAGGAATTACTTGATAAAGGCTTTAGACCGCAAAGCCTGGAAAGAATGACTAATCTTGTTCACGAATTATTAAAATTCGAAAAAGCCCGCCTGGAACAGGGTGAAGATAATACACGAAAGAGTGAAACCAATGTAAAGGAATTTGGTAATTCATCTAAAGATCAAAACCTTAAGGCCAAAGAATATTTCAATTCTACCGAAATTTTAAACAGACAAGTATTACCTTTGCGCGAAATTTACAAACAGAAAGTAAAAGTGTATTTTGAGCGAGGAACAGGAACAGATTAACTTTTTTTCAGAGACAGATTTTAGTTTGAAAAATGAAGCTTCCCACAGGGAGTGGTTGCAGCGCGTTGTAGAATCTGAAGAAAAGGAGATAGAGGAAATAAACTTTGTTTTTTGTGATGACGAATATTTGCATAAGATTAATCTGCAATATTTAGATCATGACACCTTCACAGATATTATAAGCTTTGATAATTCTGTTGACGATCAACTCGCGGGAGATATTTTTATCAGTATAGAAAGGGTGAAGGAAAATTCACTTGATTTTGACGTTTCTTTTGATGAAGAATTGAGACGGGTGCTTGTGCACGGTGTGCTTCATTTTTGTGGTTACAGAGATAAATCTGAAAGTGAAAGCCAACTGATGCGACAGAAGGAAGACGAGAAAATTGCAATGTTCCACGTGGAACAATAAAGAAAATTTATGTTTGAAAAGGAGTATGATGTAATAGTAGTTGGGGCAGGCCACGCAGGAAGTGAGGCCGCTGCAGCTGCTGCTAATATGGGGAGTAGAACCCTTCTGATCACAATGAATTTGCAAAATATTGCACAAATGAGTTGTAATCCGGCTATGGGTGGAATTGCCAAAGGTCAAATTGTTAGAGAGATTGATGCTATGGGTGGCTACAGTGGATTGGTTAGCGATACCAGTGCCATCCAGTTTAAAATGCTTAATAAATCCAAGGGGCCTGCTATGTGGAGCCCAAGGGTTCAAAGTGACAGAATGCGTTTTGCTGAAGATTGGAGAATACGTCTTGAACAAACTCCAAATCTTGATTTCTATCAGGAGATGGTTGCGGGCCTTATAATCGAAAATAATAAGGTGGCTGGAGTTAAAACTTCCTTAGGGCTTGAAATAAAAGGTAAGTCTGTAGTGCTTACCAATGGCACTTTTTTAAATGGACTTATCCATATTGGAGATAAAAATTTTGGTGGAGGCAGGGCTGGAGAAAGAGCTTCAACAGGAATTACCCAGGACCTGATAAATGTAGGTTTTGAATCCGGAAGAATGAAAACCGGAACTCCGCCAAGAGTTGATGGCAGATCTTTGGATTATTCCAAAATGACTGAACAACCCGGAGATGAAATACCTTCGAAATTTTCCTTTTTGGATGAAACCAAACCATTGAGTAAGCAGCGATCCTGTCATATGACTTATACCTCTAATGAGGTTCACGAAATACTTAAAGAAGGCTTCGAAAGATCTCCAATGTTTAACGGAAGGATTCAGAGTATTGGCCCACGATATTGCCCTTCAATTGAAGATAAGATCAATCGTTTTGCTGATAAAGACAGGCATCAATTATTTGTTGAACCTGAAGGGTGGAATACTGTTGAGGTATACGTGAATGGTTTCTCGACCTCCTTGCCGGAGGATGTTCAGTTTAAAGCCTTACGATCGGTCGCCGGATTTGAAAACGTCAAGTTTTTCCGTCCCGGATACGCTATTGAATATGATTATTTTCCGCCAACTCAACTTAAACATACCCTTGAAACCAAACTTGTAGAAAACCTTTATTTCGCTGGGCAAATCAATGGTACTACAGGATATGAAGAAGCTGCCTCGCAAGGATTAATGGCCGGTTTAAATGCTGCGCTTAAAATTCAGGAAAAGGAAGAATTTGTTCTGAAAAGGAACGAAGCTTATATTGGAGTTTTGATAGATGATCTTATTACCAAAGGCACGGAGGAACCATATAGGATGTTTACCTCACGGGCCGAATATCGAACTCTTTTGAGACAGGATAACGCCGATTTCAGGCTTACCGAAAAATCTTATAAATTAGGTTTGGCTTCTGAAGAGAGGATGAGAAAGATGGAGGAGAAGAAGGAGAAATCTTTCGGGTTTGTAAATTTTTTAAAGGATAAAAGTGTTATTCCTGAAGAAGCAAATCCTATCCTGGGTAAGTATAATTCTTCACCGATGAATCAGAGTGATAAGATCTTTAAGATTTTTTCCAGGCCAAATATTGAAATGAAAGATGTAAGGCAATTTCCGGGTGTAGAAGAATATATTCAGGAGAATGAATTAAATTCTGAAATGTTAGAGCAAACCGAAATTCAGGTAAAATATTCAGGGTATATCGCCAAGGAAAAAAACAACGCCGACAAATTAAATAGGCTCGAGGATGTGAAGATTCCAAAGGACTTTGATTATACCCGGATTAAATCGATGTCTTTTGAGGCACGGGAAAAACTAAATAAGATCCAACCGATCAACGTATCTCAAGCTTCTAGAATTAGTGGAGTGAGCCCGAATGACATTTCTGTGTTGTTGGTTTATATGGGAAGATAAATTTATCTTAGTTCCACGTGGAACAATTAGAGTTTTAAATTATAGAAATCCAATTACATTTGATTGAACAGGAAATTAAAAACGATAAAAAGGGCGGCATTGAATGCAGGGATTATTTGGTTTCTGGCGAAAAATTTAAGCTAATTCCTGCTTCGGAATTCGACATTTTAAAAACCCAGCCCGTTCCTGCAAATTTGGATTTTTATTATCAAAGTGAGGATTATATTTCCCATACAGATTCTGCTAAAAGTATTACCGATAGAATTTATCAGTTGGTAAAAGGCTATATGCTCAACCAAAAATTAAACTGGATTGAGAAATTAAAATCTCCTGGAAAAATTTTGGACGTTGGGGCAGGAACCGGCGACTTCCTTTTGAAAGCAAAAAAAAGAGGTTGGAAGGTTAGCGGAATTGAACCAAATAAATCTGCCAGGAAACTAGCACTTTTAAAAGATTTGAATCTTCAGGCTGATCTTTCAAAAGTAGGAACGGAAAAATTTGATGTGATTTGCCTCTGGCATGTTTTGGAGCATATTCCTAATCTCGAGGAAGAAATTTCCAATTTTAAAGCCCTTCTTAAAAAAGACGGTATTCTTGTAATTGCCGTTCCAAATTTTAAAAGTCACGATGCAGAATATTACGAGGAATTTTGGGCAGCTTACGATGTGCCAAGACATCTTTGGCATTTTTCTCAAAAAGGAATTAATAATCTTTTCTCGCAATTTGATTTAAATTTAATTTCCACTAAAGCGCTGATTTTTGACGCTTACTATGTAAGCCTTCTTTCTGAAAAAAATAAAACAGGTTCGTCTAATTACTTAAAAGCAATTTATAGGGGCTGGATCTCAAATTGGAAAGCGAAAGAAAGCTCGGAGTATTCTTCCCTGGTCTATTTCTTTAAAAATTAGCAAATTTCTCATTTTAAAGCGATTTAAGCCATTTTCTATATCATAGGCGAAACCTAGCCATTCAATATTCTGTTTTGTTCTCAAAAGTCATTAAAAGGCGTTGTTTTTTATAGAAGGATACTATTTTTCCTTAATCAAGAATAGCTTTTTCAAATAGTGAGCTAATATCAAGATAATTGGAAAATTTAAAGATTTAACTTTTATACATTTGCCCAAACCAAATTTTACAAAATGAAGAATATATTTTTGCTTGCAGCCATTGCCCTGTTTTTTGTTTCCTGTAATGAGGAAAAAACAGCTTATGTAGATACCACCAAATTAATCCAGGAGTATCAGGAGATGAAAGATGTGGAAGCCGAATTTGACGAAAAGTCAGAACTAGTTAAAGGAGAATTGGATTCTGTAGCCAGCGCTTTTCAAGCTGAAGTTCAGGATTATCAATCCAGAATGAATTCAATGTCCCAGACGCAGCGTCAGGAAATTGAGCAGGAGCTTATGCAGAAGCAGCAACAACTTCAGCAACAACAACAGCAAAGAGGTGGCGCTTTAAGACAGGAAAGCGATGCTGCTATTGATTCGATCGTAGAAAAAGTGAAATCTTACGTAGAAGAATACGGAGAAGAAAACGGGTATACTTACATTTTTGGTTCGAATGAATCTGCAAGTATCATGTATGCCAAGGATGGTTTGGATATAACAGAAGAGATTCTTGAAGAATTAAATGCTTCTTATAAGGAGAACTAATTCAGCAAACCAACAAACTAAAAAGCCCCGATTGGGGCTTTTTTTATATTCTCTTTTCTATTATTTACCCAAGTAGGAAAACTCCAAAAATCACCACTACGAAATATCCGGTAATTGTAAAAGCACCTGCATAGTCTTTGGCTACTCTTTGACCAAACAAAAGCATTAGGAGGGTAATTGCTGCCAGCACGCTGGAATAAAACGCCCAGGAAAGATCATTATATAGGAGAATCCAGATTATTCCCAGTAATGCCATTAACCCGGCCATTATTTCAGCAATCATTATTATTCCCACCATTAGCGGAACCATCCCTCCCATAAATGTGTCTTTAAAATGTTCTTTTAACCATCCTGTGTTTCCCTCCCAATCGGTAGCTTTATCGATACCGGATTGTAAAAAAGTGATAAGGATGAAAATAAGGATTAATATTTCTGTAATTGAATTGTATAGGTTTTCCATAATTAAGCTGTTTTTTTATGTAGATATCGTGTTAGTTTAATCGAAAGGTTGGTGAGAACGATCTTAGCATTGGCGTTGCGCCCAATATGATAGATCGCTTCTTCCAGGGCTTGATTTATTTCTAAAATATTGCCTCCATGTACAAAAGGCGCGAAATTTTTTATTTGAAAGCCTTTTGTTTTCGGTTCGAGGTAGACTAGGCTATTTGCTTTATAATTATACATAAGTGCCTGCCGGAAAAAATCTATGCAATAGAGCAGAAAACTTTTCTGGGTTTCACGACCCAATCCGGCTATTTCTTCGCTCCATGCAATAAGTTCAAGGATGGTAGATTTGTTTCCTTTTGCCTTAAAAGCACTTCTCACCCAGCTGATGAACCAGGCCTCAAATTGTTCATCCCCTGAGTTTTTTTGTAAAAGATGCAATGCCCTGGTATAACTTCCATTTGCCTGATGAGCTATTTTTAAAGCTTCCTCCTGCTCGCAATTTTCTTTTTTTATTAGAAATTCAGCAATTTCAGCTTCCGGAAGTGGAGGGAA
>NZ_JBEPWD010000032.1:0-26293 GCF_041642575.1 Salegentibacter sp.
CCAGATCGGCTAGCTGTTCCATAAAGGAATTGATAAGATCCCGGTTTTCATCGTTTATATCAATTTTAGCCAGTTCCATATTCAAACTCGCCAGATAGAAATTTTCGATCTTTTTGAATTCTGGTGACACTTCACTTAGCTGAAATTGTTTCTCTTCTTGAATTTCAGGCTCATCCACCTCTTTCTGATCTTCCACTTCAGTTTCAACAACTGCGGGTTCCCCACTGAATTTATCCGGTTGAAGAAAATAAAAACCAATTCCAAAAGCTACTACTAATACAGCCGCAATTTTCATGATGAAAAATAGCTGACCTCTATTTGAACTTTCCGGAAACTCTTTATCCAGTCTTGCTTCAAATCTTTTTTTGTGCCCTCTGGGTAATTTTTCGGGAGTTTGGGGGGCTTCATTTTTAAACATTTCCCTAATATCCTGTTCCATGTCTTAGTACTTTTAATTTTTCCTGCAATTTTTTCTTTCCACGGTGCACCATTGTTCGGGAGGCCACCTGGCTGATTCCCATTATTTCTGAAATCTCTTCGTGATCATAACCTTCCATAAGAAACAGCATCAACGGGTATTTGTATTTTTCGGGAAGTTCTTCCATACATTTTTTAATCTGTTCCAGACTAACTCCTTCTTCTACGCTCCAGTTTTCATTTTCATCTACCGAGCTTAATACTTGCTCGTTTATAGCGATGAGTTCCAGTTTTTTGGCTTTAAGCTTATCAATGCACTTATTGATCACGATTTTCTTTAGCCAGGCTCCAAAACTAACTTCCCCGGTGAACTGATCAAGCTTTGAGAAGGCTTTTATAAATGCCTCCTGCATAGCGTCTTCGGCTTCAAAACGATCTTTCATAAACCGGAAGGCCACATAATACATACCTTCGCTATACTTGTTGTAAAGCTTCAGCTGAGCCCGACGGTCATTTTGTTTACAAGCCTCTATTAATTGATGTTGTATCAAAATTTAAACTGATTGGTTACTATAAAGACGATTGTTTTTTCGCTGTGTTGCAAAACTGTTTATTTTTTCTGAAATTAGGTAAAATCAACTTATAATGCCTAATTTTAAAGTAGAACAGATAAATGAAAGAGGGACTTCGACTCTTTTCTATTCTGAAAATAAGTTGCAATGAATTCTACCTTAAAGACCACCCTTAAAATACTGGGAATCATTCTAATATTACTTGCGGGAATAATATTTTTTCTCCGAACTACCACAAAAACCCATAGTCCTGAAGATACTGTTACCTTCTCAAAAGAAGATTTAGAACTGGAGGTATTTTATAACAGGCCTTATAAAAAGGACAGAGAAATTTTTGGAGAATTGGTGCCTTATAATGAAGTTTGGAGAACAGGAGCTAATGAAGCGACTACATTTACCACCAATAAAGATATTCTGGTAGATGGTTCTGAATTAAAAGCCGGAAAATATACACTTTGGACTATCCCTATGGAAGAGTCCTGGAAAGTGATCTTTAATTCAAAAATGTATCCCTGGGGAATTGATCTTGAGGAAAAAGCCTATAGAGACCCGGATTTTGATGCGCTGGTAATCGAAGTACCGGTAAGAATTTCTGATAAGAGCCTGGAACAGTTTACTATTTCGTTTGAGGAAGTTAATGATCTGGTTTTGATGATTCTTTCCTGGGATCGAACCAGAATTGAAGTACCTATAAAAGAAAAAGAGCCGTCTTTCAACGGCTCCTGATCTTCAACTAACAGAATAATATTTTAATCTTCGTCTACCAGTAAATTAAGGGTCACATCAATATTATCACGGGTGGCACGGGAATAAGGACATGTCTCGTGAGCCTCATTGATGAGTTTCTCCCCTGTTTCAACATCCACATTCGGGATATAGCAATCCAGAGTTGCAGCTAGCTGAAGGTCGTCCTCTTCAGTTTTGCCTAGTTCAATTATCGCAGTTACGCTAAAATCTCCCAGATCTACTTTGTGTTCCTTTGCTACGGCTTCCAGAGCACTTCCGAAGCAGGCCGAATAACCTGCGGCAAATAGCTGTTCGGGATTACTGTATTTTCCGCCTTCGCCCCCCAGGCTTTTAGGCATACTTAATTTCATATCTAAAACGCCATCATCGCTGGTGGTGTGCCCGTGTCTGGCACCCTTAGTTGTTACGTTGGCTGTGTACAATGTTTTCATCTTATTGTTTTTAATTAACTTTATTGTCTGCTTCAATATAACAAGCAAAAAATACCGGGGCAAAGAATGAATTCATAAATTTGTCATAAATAAACTCAGCTTGGCAAAAAAAACACCCACTTCTGCCTTACATGAATCCGGCTCTCAAAAGTCAGCGGAGAGTGTAAACCCTGATGCAGCCGAAAAATTTAAAGCCAGGAGAAAAATCAAAGTTGCAGAAGAAGAATTGCTGGCACAACTAATTGAAGGCAATAAAACTGCCTTGGGAAGAGCAATTACCTTAATTGAGAGTAATCAACCCAAACATAATAACAAAGCCGAAATCCTTATTGAAGGAGCCCTCCCTTACGCTCATAAATCCATACGAATAGGAATTACCGGTGTGCCTGGGGTAGGAAAAAGTACATTTATTGAAAGTTTCGGTACTTATTTGGTAAAGCAGGGTAAAAAGGTTGCTGTGCTGGCAGTAGATCCCAGTAGTACGGTATCAAGAGGAAGTATCCTGGGAGACAAAACCAGGATGGAAACCCTCGTAAAAGAAGAGAATGCCTTTGTTAGGCCATCTCCCTCCGGGGAGTCACTGGGCGGGGTTGCAAGAAAGTCGAGGGAGAGCATCTTATTATGTGAAGCGGCAGGATTTGATGTAATTTTAATTGAGACCGTAGGTGTAGGCCAGAGCGAAACCACTGTCCACAGTATGACCGATTTCTTTTTGTTACTAAAACTTGCAGGAGCCGGGGATGAGTTACAAGGGATCAAACGCGGCATTATTGAGATGGCAGACGCCATAGTGATCAACAAGGCCGATGGTGACAACCTAAAAGCAGCCCGTGAAGCAAAAATGGAATTCAAAAGAGCTTTAAATCTATATCCAACTAAAGATAGCGGCTGGAACCCGAAAGTTAAATTATGCAGTGCTTTACAAAACACTGGAATTTCCGAGGTTTGGGATTTGATCCTCGGTTATGAAAAAATGATTAAAGAAAACGGTTATTTTGAGCAGCATAGACGTGAACAAAATAAATTCTGGATGTTCCAGACTATAGACGAGCACCTTAAAAGTCGTTTCTACAGGGACCCGGAAATAAAAGAGGCCATAAAAATTCAGCTGGAAGCAATTGAAAATAATAAAACTACCGCTTTTGCTGCTGCAAAGCACCTAATTAATCTGTCCAAAAATCTATAGTTTATACCATATGGATTAATAAACCTGGATATCAAACGTGCAGGATTGAGAATTAAGACCCATATTATGTATACTTTTGTAATTTATAATACCCTCGATGCATAAAGAATTTACAATTATAATCCCCGTATTTAACGAAGAACCTTGTTTACCTCATTTGTTTCCGGTTTTAAAAGATTACGTACTAAAAGCCTCAAAAACTACTTCAATACTTTTTGTGGATGATGGTTCTACCGATAAAAGCCCACTTTTAATTTCGAAATTTTGCGAACAAAATAAGGATTTTGATTATTTGTTATTCGATAGAAACTACGGAAAAGGGGCGGCGCTCAAAGCTGCTTTCGATTACGTAGAGACTCCTTTGTTAGGTTATATAGATGCCGATTTGCAAACGCAGCCCGAAGATTTTGAATTGCTTTTCCCCTATACAGACGAATATGATCTGGTAAGTGGTTGGAGAAGTGACAGAAAAGATTCTGCGGTAAAACGATTTTCCTCAAAATTCGGGAATGCAATACGAAATGCTTTTACCAATGATAACATGCATGATACGGGCTGCCCACTTAAGATTATAAAAACTGAATTTGCAAAAAAAATCCCGATGTTCCAGGGCTTACAGCGATTTTTACCGGCTATGGTTTTACTTCAGCAAGGAAAAATAAAAGAGGTTAAAATTGAACATTATCCGCGGATTGCCGGAAAATCTAAATATAACTTTAAGAACAGATTTTTAGGCCCATTAGTTGACTGTTTCGCTTATATATGGATGAAAAAAACCTATATAAATTATAGAGTAACTCAAAAAAGTAATGACTGAGTGGCAAGTTTATAGCATTGGTTTTGCTGCGCAGATTTTATTTTCTGCAAGGTTATTAAATCAGTGGATTGTTTCAGAAAAGAACAAAAAAGTTCTAACCCCTTCCCTATTCTGGAAATTAAGCTTAATCGCTTCATTTTTATTGTTTGTCTACGGGTATTTAAGAAGTGATTTCTCAATTATGCTTGGGCAGGCTATAACATATTTTATCTACATCAGGAATATTCAACTGCAAGGAAAATGGAATAGATTACCCGTTTTTTTTAGATGGTTTTTATATTCCTTTCCGATAATGATTATAACATATTCATATTTCAATAATACTTACGACATCCAAAAATTATTTTATAATGAAGCAATTCCAATATGGTTGATGCTACTTGGAATTTTGGCCCAGTTAATATTCAACTTCAGGTTTATTTATCAATGGATTCATTCTGAGCGCGCAAAAGAATCTATGTTGCCTTTGGGATTTTGGGTGTTAAGCCTTTTAGGTTCCGGACTAATATTGTTATATGCAATATTCAGAAAAGATCCTGTTTTACTCGCCGGACATCTGATGGGAAGTATGGTTTATATCAGGAATATTTTGCTAAATAACAGGGAATATGTTAAGGCTTAATTCATTTCGCTATAATTATTCAATTCTCCTTTTAATAACAGGCATTTTCATTTTTATTTTTAATCTGGATATTATTTATGTAAATATCATGGAAGCGCGCAATTTCGTTACCGCGCGCGAAATGGTAAATCAAAATAACTGGATCCTGACTACCATGAATGATTTGCCGCGTTATGAGAAACCACCCTTACCCACGTGGCTAACTGCAATAAGCGGTGCGATATTTTGTTTTGATAGCTTAACGGCTATGAGGTTGCCATCTGCCCTTACAGCAATTTTGTTACTCTTTACTTTTTATAGGTTTTTGCCGAAATTCCAACTTTCCAAACACCAGGCGTTTATAAGTAGTTTGGTTTTGGCCACTTCATTTTATATAGTTTTTTCTGGCCGTGACGGACAATGGGATATTTATACGCACACCTACATGTTGGTGGCTATTTATTTCCTGTGGAAAATTTTTAACGGCTCTAAAAATCTTTATAAATACGCTGTTCCCGGCGCCATTTTCTTTGGCTTTTCCTTGTTAAGCAAAGGCCCGGTATCTTTTTATGCTTTGTTACTTCCCTTTTTAATTAGCTACGGAATAGTTTACAAATACCCCGATTTCAAAATTAAGTTGAAAGCCCTCTTAATATTTCTCCTGCTAGGGATTATCGTTGGGGGCTGGTGGTTTGCTTACGTTCGGTGGATAGATCCTGAACCTTTTATAGAGATTACGGCTCAGGAAACCTCACGCTGGGGCAACTATAACGTAAGACCATTCTATTATTATTGGAGCTTTTTTGTACAAAGTGGTATCTGGACTATCCCCTCATTTGTAGCGCTGCTCTATCCCTATTTAAAAAATAAAGTTTCGAATCCCAGGGCTTATAAATTCTCATTCCTCTGGACAATTATCGCTGTAGTACTCCTTTCTGTTATTCCTGAAAAAAAATCACGCTACCTTTTACCAGTACTCATTCCAATGGCGATGAATACCGGATTTTATATTGAATATCTTTTTCGAAACTTTAAAAGCCTGCCAAAATCTGAAAACTGGATAATTTATTTTAACCATGGTCTCATTGGTTCTATCGGACTTGCTTTCCCACTTGCCGCGTTTCTGTATCTTGATTTAGATGGATTCTGGCTTTGGTATTTTGCAGCATCTGTTGCGCTATTCGGAATTGGTCTTGGCATCTACTATTTCCTCTGGAAAAAGAAATATCCTCCGGTTTTCTATCTAACGGTCAGTTTTATTGTCGCCGTTATCATTTTTGCATTTCCACTCACCTATACTTTTCTGGATAACCCCTATTTCAATAATATTAAGTCCCTGAAGAATTTTGCTGAAAATAAAGACTTGAAAATCTATGAATACGATTCGTTTACGCCTGAGCTCATTTGGGAATACGGCCAGCCAATTCCAATAATCAACAATCCTGAAGAAGTAAACAACGAAAAGGAATTCGGCTTGCTTTTTCTTGAAAAAGACAGCACTGAGATCAAATCTCAATTTTCAGATTATCAAATAAAAAACCGGAAACGCTTCGATCTTAACTACGTAAATCCAGAAGCTTCAGGCTATAAAGAGCGTTTGATAAGAAAATTTTATTTATTCTCAAAAACGGAATAAACCTTCCCAAATTTAATAATTAAAAAAATTCGGAAGATTGAAATGCTTTACTGGCGTGTAAAGTATTTTTTACGCAAAAACCTTTGAAGCAGGTAATACAGATATCCGAAAAAACTCCCTATCAGTGCTCCGGTAAGGATATCACCAGGGTAATGCACCCCAAGGTATATTCTGCTATAAGCCACAAAAGCAGCCCACAATAATAAAAACCAAATCAATTTTGGAAAATGTTCCTTGAATACCAATCCAAGAAAAACCGCTACTCCAAAAGAATTTGAAGCGTGAGCCGAGAAATAGCCGTATTTCCCACAATAAGCGGCTACTAAACGAGCATACTCCTTGATGCCTTCCTGCCCACAAGGCCTTAACCGCTGAAAACCATCTTTAAACACGTTTCCTAATTGATCGGTCGTGGTTATTAAAAGGGTAACGCATACCAAAAGTACAAGTGTAAACTTCCAGCCAAACTTTTTGAAAAGCAAAAACACCAACACAGCATACAGCGGGATTGCGGTCCATTTATCGGTTACCAACAGCCAAAACAAGTCCCATTGTTCATTTCCGAGGTTATTGAGATAAAGAAAAAGTTCGTGATCGAGTTCAATCAGCTTATCCATACTTTAATCTTCTTCGTAACGGGAAACCTCACGATCGTAAAACTCGGAAGCCTGTTTGACAAGACTTTCAGTCTCATTAGCCAGTTCATCTTCATCGGTAGTATCGAAATCTTCCAGCCATTCCACTTCATCATTTTCAAGATTGATGATAAATCGAGGGAATTCAGTATGTACTACAAAAACAGCATCGGGATAATCGGTATTGTCACCAAGAAGAAATTTAGGGAAATCCATATAAAAAAATTTTATTCTGAAGCCAGTACGGCTTTCTTTTCTATTAAACGTTTGCTCAAAAAGTTAAATCGAAGATACAACATTAATGCGGAAGCAGTAAGCCCTGCAAGCAATCCAAGCCAAATTCCCATACTCCCCAATTGCTCCGGCTTGCCATAATACCAGGATATCGGAAAACCGATTAGCCAGTAAGCAATAAAACATATAAGGGTTGGAATCTTCACATCCTGAAGTCCGCGTAAAGCTCCAAGAATTACCACCTGTAAACCATCACTTAACTGAAACAGTGCAGCGATAATAAGGAGTTGGGCCGCCAGTAGAATTACTTCGGTATTATCAATATACAAAGTGGGTAACCAATCTTTCAGTAAAATGAAGCCTACAGCAAAGACAGCCTCGATTAAAAATACCAGTAAAAATGTTGAAAATGCTATCCTGCGTAAATCTTTAAATCTGCCAAGACCCTTTTGGTTCCCTACTCGAATGGTTGAAGTAACACCAAGACCAACGGCGATCATAAAGGTCATAGAGGCCAGATTAAGCGCGATCTGGTTTGCTGCCTGGGGATTAGTTCCCAGAGTTCCCGCGAGAAAAACGGTTGCGGTAAAAATCGCCATTTCAAAAAACATCTGTAGTGCAGAGGGAAATCCTAAAGCCAGCAATCGTTTAAAAATGTCCGTTTTTAGAAGTTCTTTCCTACTCCAGATAAAATATTCGGCGAATTTCTTTTTTCTTCTCAGTATTTCCCAAACAAACCAAAGCATGAAAAACCGGGAAATCAGTGTGCCGATTGCAGCTCCTTCCAACTCTAAACGCGGAAAGATCCAAATTCCATAGATCAGCAAATAGTTAAAAACCACATTCACCACATTAGCAATGAGGGTGGCGTACATAGCATACTTGGTTTGGGAGAGTCCATCAGCAAACTGCTTAAAGGCCTGAAATATCATCAGCGGGATCATGGAGAAAGCCACGATGTTCAAATAGGGAATGGCTAAAGCCACCACTTCCGGCGGCTGGTCCATATAATGTAAAATCGGTTTTGCAAGTAACAAGGCAAGGAATAGAAAAATTCCGTTTAGCGTACAAAGAATTACACCATGGTGAAAATAACTGCGTCCCTTATTAATGTCTTTAGCACCATCGGCTTCGGCTATTAAAGGGGTTATAGCAAAGGAAAAACCAATTCCAAGGGAGAGAGCAATAAATACCATACCATTGCCCAGGGAAACTGCTGCCAGCGGGGCAGCACCCAATCTACCAATCATCAGGTTATCTACCAGGCCCACCATAACATGGCCTAATTGACCCAGCATCACCGGGAAGGCTATATTAAGATTCCGACTAAATTCTTTGGTATAAGCGGTTAATTGCAAGCTCAAAATTTTAGGCTGCAAAGATAGAATGTTTTACCTCCCTGAAAATTTTAAAATCGGGAAAATTAAACCGGTTGAACACAAAAAAACCGGACTAAAAAGTCCGGCTGTAAGTATGAAGATTTCTCACGTTAAAATTTCTGCTGAGCTTCAGTATTAATATGTTTGATCCCGTATTTATCTACCAGATAAATCAGAGAGGTCATAGTGGCAGCTCCAAGTTCTAGCTCTCGCTTGTTCACATGCTCAAAGGTATCTGTAGCAGCATGGTGATGATCAAAATAACGCTGTGAATCGGGTCTAAGTCCGGCGAGCACCATGTCCCCACCCCTTAAAGGGCCAATATCCGCACCACTTCCTCCCAATTCGAAGTAATGGATAAGATAAGGTTTAAATAAGGTCTGCCAGCTTCTTATCTGGGCGAATTGAGCCTCATCAGCCTCAAAAGAAAAACCACGTGGCGTAAATCCACCCGCATCGCTTTCCAGAGCAAAAATATGTTTTTCCCCTTTTTCACGAGCGACTTTTGCATATTCATTACCACCGCGAAGTCCGTTTTCTTCATTCATGAAAAGTACCACTCTTAAAGTCCGTTTAGGTTCATATCCCATTTCTTTAAAAGATCGTAATACCTCCATAGATTGCACTACCCCGGCACCATCATCATGTGCTCCATCTCCAATATCCCAGGAATCAAGATGACCTCCTACAATAATAATTTCCTCGGGATATTCGCTTCCGGTGATCTCTCCTATCACATTATACGAAAGCACGTCTTCGTGTTGCTGAGAATTCAGTTTAAAATATAATTTTAGGTCGGGAGAAATTTTAAGCATACCACTAACATAATCGGCATCATTGGTGCTTATCGCTGCGGCAGGAATTCTTTTTGACGCCGGGATATCTCCATAGCTCATGGAACCGGTATGTGGGTAATCGTCTTGTTTTAGACTAAGTGAGCGCACAATAACTCCAGCCGCACCATATTTGGCAGCTTCTTGTGCCCCTGAATAACGTTGATCTACACAGCCTCCATAAGCTTCAAAAGTATGAATTAGTTCCGGGCGCATGGGGCGGTTATAAAATACAATTTTCCCTTCTATTTTTTCTCTGCCTAATTCGGCTAATTCTTCAAGGCCCTGTACTTCTACCACCTGGGCTTTTGCACCTCCCTCCGGTGTTGAAATAGAGCCACCCAGCGCTGTAATATTAAGATTTCTGGTTTCCCCGGGTGCTGTTTCGAGATAAGAAAATTCACGTCCACCACGGGTCCACTTCGGCACCATAACAGGTTGCAACCAAACCTTATCTAAGCCGAGCTTTTCCAGTTCAGCTTTGGTATAATCTACCGCTTTTTGAGCATTTAAAGAGCCGGAAAGCCTTCCGCCGATATTATTTGATAAATGATCAAGCCAATTGTAAGCTTCACCTTCTAAGAGAGCAAAGTCGTAGATCTTTCTAAGTTGAAGAGAATCTTCTTTGGAAGTGGCTTCCTGGGAAGTTGCACTTAGAAATGTAAAACTGATAAAAATTAGAGTAAGTAATCTTTTCATTGAATATTAATTAAATGGGCACGAAAATACTATTCCTTTTTTAGCTCTTCGATATATTCTTCTAATTTCCTGAAAATTTCCGGAGCTAAATTAGGTTCTTTTACGTCTTCGTATTTAATGAGTTCATCGTAAAGTATTTTTGCAACCAAATAACGTGCCGTGGGTTTGGAGTCTGAAGGAATAACATACCAGGGGGCCTTTGTGGTAGAAGTTTTATTAATAGCTTCCTGGTAATATTTACGGTAAGTCTTCCATAGTTTTCGTTCTTCCAGATCGCCAGGAGAGAATTTCCAGTTTTTATTGGGTTTGTTAAGTCGACGTAGGAGTCGCTGGCGTTGTTCTTCCTTCGAAATATGAAGAAAGAACTTGAAAACTATGGTGCCATTCTCAGCGATATGATCTTCAAAATCCCTGATCTGTTCATAGCGTTTTTCCCAAAATTCGTCATTAATATCTTCTACCTTCTCTATCCCGGGAAGGTTTTCATTCAATAAATATTCAGGATGAACTCGGGTTACCAATACATTTTCATAATGCGTACGGTTAAAGACACCAAACTTTCCCCTGGCCGGTAGCGCGATATAATGTCTCCAAAGGTAATCGTGTTTTAACTCGAGAGAGTTTGGAACCTTAAAACTATGCACCACTACCCCACGGGAATTAAAATCCTTAAAAACTTCCCTGATGAGGCTGTCCTTTCCCGCAGTATCAATTCCCTGCAAACAAACCAACACCGCATATTTACCATGTGCATATAATTTATCCTGCCACTCCCCAAGCTCTTCCCTTTTTAATTCCAGTGCTTTTTTGATCTGTTTCTTCTTTACCTGCAGATCGAATTGGGTGGAAATTTCATCCAGATTTATTTCAGAAGTAACTCTGAAATCTTCGGGGTTTATCTTTTTCATTAAATACTTTTTTTGTGCAGAAGCTTAGATAATAATTCTACCTTGGGATTTGGGTTACTAAAGATACAATCTTTAAGAAACATTTTTTTTATCTTCGCCCCTTAAAATACAATGGCTTGAAACAAGAAGAAAAACAGGAAATAATTGAGAAAGTAACCAGCCTTTTAAAGGAGATTCCTTCTTCAATGGATATCGTTAAAAAAGGGGGAAACAGGCATAAGCGCTTTAAATATCTCGCTACTCATATGGTAGAAAAAGCGATAGAAAAAGATGCACTTATTATTTCTGAAAATAGAAAAGGAATAGCCATTTTATTTAAAACCAACAGTAAAGCCGATAATTTCTGGAAGGATTTATGGACACAGTTGGGCCTGGTTATTAATGTAACCGGAGTAAAGAATGCACTGAGCATTATTAAAAATCAGAACTATATCAAGAAGCAACGTCCTGCTGAAGGCGACTATCTCTATTGTTGGTTTTGGGGAATTCTCGCCGATTCACGCGGTGCCGATACCCAGGTTGGTAAAGAGATGAAGGATGAGTTTTACCGCCAGTCCAGGGAATATCAAATCCCTCTTTATGCTGAAACCCGCATGCGCAAAAATGCCCTGGTATATCAACGCTTTGGATTTGAGTTGTTTCATGAGTGGCAGCACCCAAGCGGAGATACCATGTACTTTTTAAGATATATTCCGAAAGCTAAAGAGAATTAGTTTACAATTTTCCTGCAAAGACCTTTACATCATCTTCAGTCACCTCCTGGCCGCCTAAAATAATAAGCCGTTCCACCACATTCCGGAGCTCCCTGATATTTCCGCGCCAGTCGTATTCCTTTAAAAGCTTTAAAGCCCCGGAGGTAAACTGCTTTTTATTGGTGCCGTGTTCCCTCGCGATCTTCTCTCCAAAATATTCCACAAGCAGCGGGATGTCTTCTCTCCTATCGTTAAGAGAAGGAACTTCAATTAAAATTACAGCCAACCTGTGATAAAGATCTTCCCTAAATCGTTTCTCCTCAATCTCTTTTTTGAGGTTCTTATTGGTTGCAGCAATTACGCGAACATCTACCTTGATATCTTTACTGCTACCAACTCTTGATATTCTGCTTTCCTGGAGCGCACGTAAAACTTTTGCCTGTGCCGAGAGACTCATATCCCCTATTTCATCGAGAAAAATTGTGCCTCCGTTGGCTTGCTCAAATTTTCCTGCGCGGTCTTTATTAGCTGAAGTAAAAGCCCCTTTAACATGACCAAAAAGTTCACTTTCAATTAATTCTGAAGGGATCGCGGCACAATTCACCTCCACCATAGGACCTGTAGAACGATCACTCTTTTGGTGCAACCAGTGGGCAACAAGCTCTTTACCACTGCCGTTAGGCCCGGTAATTAGCACCCGGGCATCTGTAGGGGCTACTTTTTCAATAAGATCTTTAATATGCTGAATGGCTTTAGATTCGCCAATCATTTCAAAATTCTTACTAACCTTCTTTTTAAGACGGGTATTCTCCACCACAAGCTCTTTGCGGTCCAAAGCATTCCGTACGGTATTCAGCAATCTGTTTAAATCCGGTGGTTTTGAGATGTAATCAAATGCTCCCAGCTTCATAGTATTTACTGCAGTGTCCAGATCACCATGGCCTGATATCATCACTATGGGAATCTCAGGTTTTATTTTTTTTATTGCTTCAAGAACTTCCACGCCATCCATTTTAGGCATTTTGATGTCGCAGAGAACAAGGTCAAAGTCTTCATCTTTGATCTTTTGAGTTCCTTCTAGTCCATCCTCTGCTTCCTCAACAGTATAGTTTGGATTCTCTTCAGTAAGGATTTTCACTAAAACCCTTCTTATAGATGCTTCGTCTTCTATTAATAAAATTTTTGCCATAATTATAATATACTAAATTTTAAACCACCACGGGCATAAAAAGTATTGCTTTTATTGATGGTGTAGAGGTCGTCCATGTCCTTATCCCGCAATCGAATATCATTCCTCAAAGTGTAACCGGCATAAGTATAAAAAGAAATATGATCGGTAAAGTTATATTCGTATCCCACACCGCTTAGGACTATGGTCATAGAAATACTTTCGGCAATTCCATTTTCCGGGGTTTGCACGCGAAAGTTTTCCTGAATATTTGCAAAAAAACCATCCAGAGTAACAAAGGTTTGAATAGCATGTTTATCGTTGAAATAATGCTTTAAATTAGATTTTGGGGTTCCCACCGTATAAGACCAGTTTGGATGAAATCTCTTGTAATAGTTTACAATAGGCAAAGGAAACGGGAACCCTGTGGTAGTGGAATAGTTTAATCCCAGGATGAGTCGCCAGGGTTCTACATAACGCTCGTCCTCTTTTATCTTCACGAAATACACTGATCCTTCATAAATAAAATCGTCGTCTATAACTTCATCGGTGGTTAAATTAGAGGCTATCTTTACTCCAGCCTCTGCAGCAAAACGCCAATCTTCGCTTAACTTAAAAGTATAGGCAAGGTTTCCTTTGAACGAATGAAAACGATCAAGCTTGTAGGTATTAAAATTTTCATTGTCTTCATATTTAAAGTTCACATTGCGATATTCAACCCCCGGAATAAGGTATGCTCCCTTATCGTTAAGTTTTAGGGGAATATTGACAAAGCTCCGGAATCTTCTAAAGGAATTATCAGAATCTGCTTGTGGGAAATAGGTATATTCTATTCTGGCAATATCGGTGGTTTGCCCTGAAACCTCTGTGGTATTTCCTATCCAAAGTATGATGAAACTCATTACAATTAAAGCTAGGCGCATCTTCTTTCTATTTGTTATTTATGTTGTTATTAAAAATATGTACCTCCCGCTGAGGGAATGGAATAGTAACTTTATTTCTCCTGAATTCTTCGTCTATTTTAAATCGGAGCTGACTTTTTATTTTGGGGTCTACAAAACTATCGGTTACATAAAAATGAATCGAAAAGTGCATTGCCGAATCCCCAAATTCTTCTAATAACACAAAAGGTTCGGGGCTTTCAAGAATGCTTTCGATTTGGTTAGCACAATTTAGAAGGATCTTTTTTATCATCTGGGTATCACTCCCGTAGGCGACACCTACTTTCACCAATTCCCCTGTGCTCTTATGATTTTGAGTATAGTTAAAAACCACCTCGCTGATAAATTTATGATTGGGGATTATCATCACCTTATCATCCCTGGTAATCGCCCTGGTGGTTCTGAGTTTAATCTCAAAAACACGACCTATTCTCCCATCCATTTCAATGATATCTCCTACCAGAAGTGATTTATCCAGAATTATAAAAATTCCTCCAATTATATCCTGAAATAATTTTTGTAAAGCTAAACCTAAGCCCACAAATAACGCCGCCGAAGCTGTTAAAAGTATTGTAATATCTATGCCTGCAGAGCTTAAGGTTATTAAAATTACTATAACATAAATGAAGTATTTTAGAAATTTAAAAACGCTAATGAATTTTAGTTTCTCCTTTTCTTCCAGTTTTCCGGTTATAAATGACCTTAGAATTCTTAAGAATACACTGGTCAAAATAAAAGCCATGACCACCAACAGGATAAGGCCAATTGAAATGTGAACTTTCTCATCTCCCAGATTATACGAGAAACCATAATTCCAAATATCTTTGATTGGGCCCAAGGTATCCTGCTCTATTATTTCTTTAATACTATCAGTTGAACTTTGCTCCTGCATCTTTAATATTTAAGCCATTTAAAGATTTCCTTATAGGTTGCTTTTTTACCGTACATCAATATTCCCACTCTATAGATTTTTGCAGCCAGCCATACCACCCCCAAATTAGTCACAAAAAGTAAACTCAGGGAAATTGCTAACTCGTACCATGGCACCCCAAAAGGAATTCGCATCAACATTACTATGGGTGAGGTAAGCGGGATCATAGAAAAAATTGTAGAAATATTTCCGTGAGGGTTTTCTATCACCGCAAAGAAACCAATATAAATCCCCAGCATCAACGGTAAAATAACCGGAAACATAAACTGCTGTGTATCGGTTTCGCTATCAACGGCTGCACCAATAGCAGCATATATTGAACTGTATAAAAAGTATCCTCCGAGAAAATATATCACGAAAAAGATGAATAAACTAAGTAAGGGTAAATTGTAAACGTCGTTCAGGAATAGACCTAAATCTGTGGTGGCCATCTGCCCTACCATTTCCATCTGTTCTTTTTGGGTGCTTAAAAAATCTACTCCCAGGGAAAAACTTGCAATCCATAACAGAACAACTCCCAGAACAACCCAGATACTGAATTGCGTAAGGCCTGCAAGCGAAGTCCCTAGTACCTTTCCCAGCATAAGATGTATGGGTTTTACTGAGGAAACTATTATTTCAATTATACGATTGGTTTTCTCTTCAATCACACTACGCATTACCATATTCCCATATATAATGATGAACATCATCAATAAATACCCGGCAATACCACCAAAGATCATTTTGATATAATTAGACATTTTTGAAGTTCGCTGGCCTGAAAAATTTTGAATCTCGACATCTACATTCACTTCTGCAGCTTCAATCGCACTTAGATCTACTCCCCGATTTACTAATTCTATTTTTGTTAGTCTTTCAGCAATGGTTTTCTCTATAGCCTGTACAGTCCCTATTCCCGGAGGTTCCTCTCCAAAAAACTGGATCTTTCCGATTTCCCCATTTTCCATTTCGGGGATATAAATCAATCCGTAGTATTCCTGTTCCCTGACTTTTATAAGGGCCTCTTCATATTCCAGATTTGAGAAATCCAGATACTGTACCTGCCTTCCATCCTTAAAGTCTGAAGAAAACATGCCGGTCTCGTCATAAAGCCCTATTATTTGCTGTTCGCTGCTGTTCATCATGCTTAAATAGCCGACCAGCATAAACATCCCTACAAGTATCAACGGACTTAAGAAAGTCATGATGATGAAAGTCTTATTTCTAACTCTCGCCAGATACTCCCGTCTTATGATAAGTTTTAAATTACGCATCCCGGGTTACAGTTTTGATGAAAATATCGTTTACTGAAGGGATCACCTCTACAAAATGATTGATTTGCGCACGATTTATAAGAAACTCCAGTAATTGATTCGCAGTTTCATTCTCCTGAAGCTGAATGCTCAATTTCAGGTCGGCGTGTATACTTTTAAAACTGGCGTTTCCCACTATAAATTTCTGCTGAAGTTCGGCCAGCAGGGCAGCTTCATTTCTAGCTTCCAGGCCAACCTCAAAGGTATTAGACTTATATTCTTTTTTTATATCGGTAACCCGGCCATCCAGAAGTTTATTCGATTTATGAATAAGGGCCATATAATCACAAAGCTCCTCCACGCTTTCCATGCGATGCGTTGAAAAAAGAATTGTTGCCCCCTCCTCTTTCAGTTGAAGGATTTCCCGTTTTATCAATCTGGCATTAACTGGATCAAAGCCGCTGAAAGGCTCATCAAAGATCAGCAGTTTTGGCTGATGTAATACAGTGATTATAAATTGTACTTTTTGAGCCATTCCTTTAGAAAGCTCCTGGATCTTTTTATTCCACCATCCTGAAATCTCGAGTTTTTCAAACCAATACTCCAGGCGTTTTTTTGCTTCGGCCTTAGAAAGGCCTTTAAGCTGAGCAAGGTAAAGTGCCTGCTCACCAACTTTCATAGACTTATACAAACCCCGTTCTTCCGGAAGGTAACCTATATACTGAATATCGTTTGGATGTAGGGGTTTATTATCCAGATAGATCGTACCACGGTCTGGCATAGTAATCTGGTTGATAATTCTTAATAAAGTAGTTTTCCCGGCTCCATTTGGACCTAAAAGACCAAAAACGCTGCCTCGGGGTACCTTTATAGAAACATTGTTTAGCGCAGTATAATTTCCGAAGGATTTATAAATATTTTCTGCAACTAAGAGGTTATCCATACTTGAGGTTTGGTTACAGGTAAAGATATTGAAATGGCCGGAGAGAGGTTTTGAATTAAGAAGATTTTATAATTTAGGAAAGGTCCTAAAAGCAAAACCCACCCTTAAAAAATTAAGGATGGGAAAAAAATTGCTATGAAAAAGAAAAATTATCACCAAAAGACTTAGTGATAATCAAATATATAAATTATTTCTTAAAATACAGACCTTAAGAAAACATATCTTTAACTTTTTCAAAGAAGGATTTATCTGATTTCTCCGGATTTGGCTGGAAATTTTCATCATTTGCCATTCGCTCGAAGAACTCTTTTTGTTCCCTGCTAAGCGTTTTTGGAGTCCATACATTTACATGCACCAATAGGTCTCCTTTTCCATAACCATTAAGGTTTCCAATTCCTTTTCCGCGTAACCTCAGGATTTTTCCTGATTGAACGCCCTCGTCAATCTTTATCCTAACTTTTCCATTTACAGTTTGAATTTCCTTCGATGTTCCTAAAACAGCCTCAGAAATACTTATGTACAAATCGTAATGCAGGTTATCCCCTTCTCGCTGTAAACTCTCGTGTTCTTTCTCTTCAATGGCTACCAGCAAGTCTCCTGGAACTCCATCTCCGGGAGCGTCATTTCCCTTCCCTGAAACTTTTAGCTGCATTCCATCTTCAACCCCCGCCGGAATTTTTATAGAAACGGTTTCTTCTTTTTGAATAAGTCCCTGGGCATCTGCTTCGGCAGGTTTCTGATCAATGATCTGGCCGGAACCGCTACAAGTGCCACACGGAGAAGCAGTTTGCATTCTTCCAAGGATAGTATTGGTGACCCTGGTTACCTGTCCCGTACCATTACAGGTACTACAGGTTTTATAGGTTGTTCCCGGGGCCTGTACTTTTCTTTTAACTTTTATTTTTTTCTCTGCTCCATTGGCTATCTCCTCGAGGGTAAGGGAAACGCGAATTCTTAGATTACTGCCTTTTGCACGACGTCTTCCGCCTCCGAAGCCTCCTCCAAATCCGGAAAAACCTCCGCCACCAAAGCCGCCACCAAAAATATCTCCAAACTGGCTGAAGATATCATCCATATTCATTCCGCCGCCGCCAAAGCCACCGCCACCTTCAAACGCCTGGTGACCAAACCTGTCGTAGCGGGCTCGCTTATCTTCATTGCTTAAAACCTCATAAGCTTCTGCCGATTTTTTAAACATATCTTCAGCTTTTGGATCACCCGGGTTTTTATCTGGGTGATACTTTATGGCCATCTTGCGATATGCTTTTTTAATTTCGGCTGTAGAAGCACCTTTACTAATCCCTAATATCTCGTAATAATCTTCTTTCATCTCGTGTTTTTGCAATTCAAAAAAAATGCTGTTATTTCCCGGTAACTACCTTCGGATAGCGAATAATACGCTCACCAAGTTTGTAACCGCGCTCCACTACATCAACAATCTTGCCTTTAAGTTCTTCAGAAGGCGCAGGAATTTGAGTTATCGCTTCGTGAAGATCGGCATCAAAATTATCGCCTTTTTCAACATTCACCGGCTCGAGTCCCTTGCTTTTTAAGGTCTCCCTTAATTTGTTGTGGATAAGCTCAACACCTTTTAGCAGGTTTTTATCTTCAGTTTTTTGAATTTCGTTTAGAGCCCTATCAAAATCATCCAGTACGGGTAACATAGCTGACATTACTTCCTGGTTGGCAGTTTTAAACAACTCAAGTCTTTCTTTTGAGGTACGCCTCTTATAATTTTCAAATTCAGCAAAAAGCCGCAGGAACTTATCTTTTTCCTTCTGAACGTCTTCTTTCAGTTTATCAGCTTCAGAGAAATCAGCATCTTCTCCTTCTTTTCCAGAGTTTTCCTCAACATTATCTATAGCTTGATCAATAGCCTCTTCAACTTGATCTTTGGCTGAATTATTCTCCCCTTGATTTTGGTGATTTTTGGTTTTATCTGTTTTCTTTTTACTCATTTTTTATCGGCATTTAAATACGAGACCAATGGGTCAAAAGTATTGCCAATTCTTATCAAATGTCAAAATGTCACAGATTCTTTTTAATATTGCTTTAGGAATTATCTAATCTCAGAAAACTTAATTTAGAAACTGTAACCAAATCAACCATTTATGAAACATCTTTTGAATAAATTTTTCATCATAGCTTTTCTTGGAATAGCTATAACCGGCTGCAAAAACGACAAAAATAAAGCAAAAACAGAGGACGCCAGAGAAGCCCGTGAAGCGAATCTCGAATCAGAAAATTTCCAGGTAGACAGCGATCAATCTGTTATCTACTGGAAAGGCCGGAAACCTACTGCAACGCACACCGGGACTATTAAAGTTACTGAAGGTGACTTTACTGCAAACGACACCACCATTGAAAGCGGGAATTTTGTAATTGATATGAAATCCATCGAGGTTTCAGATCTTGAAGGTAAAGATCGCAGAGACCTTGAAGCACATTTAAAAGGTACTGTTGAAGGAAAAGAAGGGGATTTTTTCAATACTAAAGAATTTCCGGAAGCCACCTTTCAGATCACCGACCTTACCGAAAAGGATGGCCAGGATATGTTATCAGGGAATCTTACAATAAAAAAAGATACTAAAAACATCAGTTTCCCGGTAAGGATAGATCGCAACGAAGATCAAATTAATATCTCCAGTGATGAATTTAGTATAGATCGTACCCAATGGAAAATTAACTTCGGGTCGAGGTCCGTTTTTGATGAGTTAGGAGATAATTTTGTTTACGATGATATTAACTTGCGTATCAAAATAATCGCCAACAAATCCTAAGTACTTATTATTAAAGCAAGAAAGCCACCTTTAAAGGTGGCTTTGTTTATGAAATAAGGTCTTCCAAAGCTTTAGACAGGTTAGTGTATTCAAAGTCATAACCCGTTTGTTCTATTTTCTCACTACACACTAACTGACTGGACAAAACAAGTCTTGACATTTCCCCCAGTATTGCTTTTAGTGCAAATGCGGGAACATTAGGCAACCAAACAGGTTTACCCATCTTAGAGGCCAGTTCATTAACAAGTTCTTTATTGGTGACGGGATTGGGAGCCACAGCATTAAACACCCCTTCCAGTTTGTTTTCCAGAACATGAACAAATATTCCGGCTACATCATTAATATGAATCCAGGATTGCCATTGTTTGCCATCTCCTAAAGGGGAACCAACATTAAAATTCACAGGTTCTTTAAGCTTTTCTAACAAACCTCCTTCCTTTGCTAAAACCAGCCCTATTCGAATTTTGGCTACATCCATTCCCAGATCACTGAAATTATCGGCTGCTTCTTCCCATTGAACCACAACTTTCCCCACAAAGGAATCGTCTACTGATTCATTCTCCTCAGTATAAAGCTTTTCAAGCGAACTGGGATATATCCCAATAGCACTTGCCGAAATAAAATGGGATACATGATGGTTATTATTCTGAAGTGTTTTATATAACAGGGCTGCAGTCTTAACCCGGCTATCTATAATTTTATCTTTTTGTTCCCGGGTCCAACGTTGAGCAATGTTCTCACCAACCAGGTTAATTATGGCCGAGACCCCTTTTAAAGCCTCTGAATCCATCTCACCTTTCTGTGGATTCCAGTAAAATCCTTTATAATTAGGTTGTGATTCAATTTTATCTTTACTGGTAGTAAGATAGTTAACTTTTATCCCTTTTTCATGGCATAATTGAGTAACCCGTTTTCCAATGAGCCCGGTAGCTCCGGTAATTAATACACGCATTTTTCTTTACAAGATAAGCACTGAAAACGGGCTGTACCAATAATTTATTAGAGGTTTAACAAGTGAAGCCACTAAATTTTTGTCGCTCTTAACATTTCTCTTTTCCCAGGAGGACCCGGAAGCCTTTCAACGACAAATCCTACTTTTTGCAGAGCCCGCCTCACACTCCCTTTAGCGGAGTAAGTAACCAGAACCCCTTCTGCTTTTAAGGCAGCATACATGATTTCGAAAATTTCCTCAGTCCAAAGCTCCGGTTGTACCCTGGCTCCAAAGGCATCAAAATATATAATGTCGAAACCATCTCTAGCGCTAATCTCGTCAAATTTCTTCTGAAGTTTTTCCAGTTTAAAATTCTCACTTATCTCATTTTGCACTTCCCAGGGGCAGTCGTGCATTTTCTGAAGGACCCATGACAGATTTTCTACTGAAAGTTTTTCAGCATAGTTCAAGGCAGAGATCTCTTCCGTAGAAATAGGGTAAGCTTCCACTCCGGTATACTTTATCTCCAGCTGAAGTTTTTGAGATTCCAGAAAAGTGAGAAAAGCATTAAGGCCGGTCCCAAAACCAATTTCCAAAACAGAAACCTGAGACTTTGATGTTTTCTTTATAAAATGAAGTAAGCCCATTTTTATAAAAACATGCAGGGCCTCCTGCACCGCGCCGTGTTTAGAATGGTAGTGCTCATCCCACTCGGGCAAATGTATCGTCACCGAACCATCGGCGGTTTTAATAATTTTCCTTTCCAAATTATTCTTTTAATAATACGCCGTGAGCCAGAAAAGACCGGGTTTGAAGAGGTTCCTTTATCATTGCTATTTCCTCTTCAGTTTTTCCTGCATCTTCGGCATAATGTTTCTGGTCTTCAACCGAAAGTTCCTCCAAATAAGCTTTCCCGGCGACGATTACCTCATGGTCTTCAATATCCTTGGGAACGAAAAAACCATAGTCCTTGAAGGTAACTCTTACCTCTTCCCCCGGTAGTTCCAGGATCATCCAGCATCCTTTCATTTTACAAACATTTTTTACACTTGTAGCAAACTTAAGGTCTAAAGTATCTCCTGGCTTCAAAGATTCAAAGTGATTTTTAGCCTGAAGCACATCGAGAACTTCTTCCGAAGAAATCCTCTCTCCATAAGAAGAATAATCATCACTTATGGAGATATTTTGAGCTCCACCAATATTCCAGGTCACCAGGCCAATAATTATGGCAATAGTCTTAATGGTAATTTTCATTCTTTTAAGTTTAATGATTTTATAAAAAAACCAATTTACAGAAACTTTTGATTTTTATTCTGCCAATATTTCGGTAAATTTGGTAACTAAATTCGAACCAATGAAAACCGACACTTCCTCTCTTGAAATCACTAAATCCAAGACTTCCAAACTAGATAAAATCAATTTTGACAAACTTGTGTTTGGCGAGATTTTCACCGATCATATGATGGAATGCGATTATGAAGATGGGAAGTGGAAGACACCAAAGATAAGACCATACGGCCCAATCGAATTATTGCCATCGGCAAAGGTATTTCATTATGGGCAGGCGGTTTTTGAAGGCATGAAAGCTTATAAGGATGAGAATGACAAAATCTGGCTTTTCCGGCCGGAAGAAAATTTTAAACGTATCAATGTTTCAGGAGCAAGGCTAGCCATTCCTGAGTTTCCGAAGGACTATTTCTTCAATGCTCTCGAGGAATTACTAAAAATAGATAAAGGATGGATTCAAAAAGGTTTTGGAAATTCTCTGTACATCCGGCCTTTTGTGATCGCCACCGAAGAATGTGTGTCTGCTGCTCCTTCTACTAAATATAAGTTCATGATCATCTGCTCCCCGGCCCAGGCCTATTACAGCGGTGAGGTGAGAGTGAAATTTTCAGAACATTTTAGCCGTGCTGCCGATGGCGGGGTAGGCTTTGCTAAGGCTGCCGGAAATTATGCAGCACAATTCCATCCTACAAATTTAGCTAAGGAAGAAGGATTTCAGCAAATAGTCTGGACCGATGCCAATACTCATGAATATCTTGAAGAAGCGGGCACCATGAATATTTTCTTCAGGGTAGGAGACAAATTACTTACTGCACCAACCAGCGACAGAATCCTGGATGGGGTTACCAGAAAAAGCATTATTACCCTGGCCGAAGATTTCAATATTCCTGTTGAAGTTAGAAAAGTGAGTGTAAAAGAAATAGTTGAGGCGGCCAAAAAAGGTGAATTAAAGGAAATGTTTGGAGCCGGTACTGCTGCCGTGATAAACCCAATAGTCGGTTTTGGTCATAAAGGAGAAAAATTCGAGTTGCCAAAATTAGAAGATTCCTACGCCGGTTTCTTTAAGGATAAACTCATGAAGATCCAATACAACCAGGAGGAAGACAAATACGGTTGGAGATACGAGGTTAAATAACCCGGTTAAAATTTTACAGGAATCCTTATTGTCCGATCCAACTCAGGTTTGCCTGAGGCATTGGCTTTTTTAAAGATCAGAAATCCGGTTGTGGTATTTGGTTTTTCAAAATCCAATGTTCCTTCAATGTTTACGAAATCTTCAGTCATCCATTCTGAATCTGAGGCTTTGATATAGCTTTTAGATACAGACTTAAAGTTTTCATCAACCAATTCTACCGGTGCAGTAGCTTCAAAGAGCCAATTCCCCCTGGCCTCTCCCTGGATTTTTAGTGGAGATTCCACCTTATCCCGGGGCTTAGGTATTCTGATTTTTATTAGGTCGGAAATTTCTTTTCGCTCATAGTTCTCATGGGAAAACCAGAGACTTTCCAGGATTTTATCGATCTCATTTTTAGTGCTTTCAACTAACTCCCCCGAATATTTGACACTATCACCAGCTAAGGGATCGCATTCCTCCATACTAAGCTTCTCGTTGTTTTCAGAATAACATTGAGCTTTAAAGTCATTTATCCTATACCTGATAAAGATTCCACCATATTTTGTCCACGAAGCAGGTGGAGTGTTAAATTGAAGATGATAACCCCAAGGTTCACCATTTTCCAAAAGGAAAACCTGCGATCTTTTTTCATCGATCTCAAAAGTAAGGGGAAGTGGATTTCCATAATCTTCCAAACTCCTTCGGGCACCTCCAGGTCCATCCACCCCAAAACCTTCCGGTAAAAAGGAGATGTAAGAATTTCTGAAATCTTCATGAATTCCATAGGGAGGAGTATCGGGATTATCCTTTTTATAAACATTGACCACAGGGGTGTTTCCTGCAAGACTATCTTCTCTAAGCTCGTAACTTTCCGGATAGCTGAATACTAATTGAAAACCCTTTGACTTAAACTCCTTGAAATCATTCTTCTTGCCGGATTTTTGATTTTGATTTTGATTTTGTTGAGTTTGGGTTTCTCCTTCAGAATTTTGTTTACAGGAAGAAAAGACAAAAAAAATCAGGACTACAAAGAGAGAAAATTTCATTTTTTTATTTCAAGATAAAAAGAAGTGCCTTAAAGATCTTTAAAATTATGCTAATTCCAAACAATGGAGAATTCACTGCCTGTTTTTTTGAGAAAATACAAGTTTAAAAACGTAACTTTGTCGCAAATTATTCGGCATGTTTAGTACAGGGCAATTAGTTTTCGCTGCACTCTTTCTTATCGCATTTGTTACTATAATTTTCTATTCCTACAGAAAGGACACCAAACTTCATCAAAAGTATTATAAAGGCAGTGTGTATGTCCTTATTGGTTTCATTGCGTTCATAATTTTACTTTTTTTCCTGAAATCCTGGCTTAGACATTAATCTAAATAAAAATAGGTTCTTTCATTTGTTAAATTCTTTATATTAGCAGTATAATCAACCTCTGCCCTATATGAAAATTTTCAAATACCTTCTCTTTCTACTTCTCATAATAATAATTGCCGGTTCAATTTATATCGCTACTAAAGATGGGGATTACCATATTGAAGAAACCCAAATTATTCCTGCTCCAATTGAGGTAGTTTATAATGAAGTTAATGAATATCAAAATTGGCCCAATTGGGAGCCATGGTCCAGGGAAGCCGAAGACATGGTTGTGGAATACGATGAGAAAACCCGTGGACAGGGTGCGGGATATTCATGGTCGAGTGAAGACATGGGTGATGGTAGAATCAAAACTCTGGATGCAAAACCTTTTTCCGGAATAGATCAAAAAATAAGCTTTGACACGCCCTTTGGCACTTCCAGTAGCGATATTTACTGGAAATTTGATGAAGTAGAAGACAGCACCAAGGTTACCTGGGGAATGAAAGGCACCCAAGGCTTTATGGAAAAACTGGCATTCAGTTTTCAATCGGAAACTTTGAGTGGAATGATGCGTCCAAAGTTCAAGGAAGGCTTGCAAAATCTGGAAAACTCGGTGATAAAAAAAATGGGGGAATTCTCAATCAGCCTGGATGGAGTAATTCAACACGGTGGCGGCTATTACATGTACACTACCACAGCCGCCAGAATATCGCAGGTTAATGATCGCATGCAAAAAATGATTGCAGACGTGAGAACATATATGGAAGAAAATAACATAGAAATTAATGGTAAACCATTTTCTCTGTATAATGAAATTGATGAGCAGGCTGGAACAGCCATATTTTCGGCAGGAATCTTTACTCCGAGCCAGGTTGTAACTCCCAATGACAGTCGAATTTTAAACGGCAATCTTCCTAATCAAAAAGTATTCAGGGTAACTCTTAAAGGAGATTACAAAAACTTACCTGATGCATGGAACAACGCTTTAGATTATATCGAAGAAAACAAGATGGAGTTAAATGAGGAAGAACATATTTTTGAAGTATATATCACCGGGCCTGATAACAATCCAAACCCGGCTAAATGGGTCACCCAAATTCATTTTCCAGTTCAATAATGACAAAACAAATAATTCTTATTTTTATTGGTGGAGGCCTGGGTAGTGCTCTAAGATTCCTTGTAAGTAAATACCTAAACAAGCCTCACCTGGACATTCCCTACGGAACTCTCACAGTAAATATACTCGGAAGCCTTCTACTAGGGATCATTCTGGGTTGGGCCATAAAAAACAATGCCCTTAATTCAAATATTAATCTTGCCCTGGTAGTAGGCTTTTGTGGAGGCTTCACTACCTTTTCGACTTTCGCTTTTGAAAATCAAAGCCTACTAAAGTCGGGAGATTATCTTCATTTCCTCATTTATACCCTTGGGAGCATTATTCTAGGCATCCTTGCTATAGGTTTAGGTCTTTTATTCTCTAAATCGTTATAACCCCCCCGAATTCTATATCCGAATTCCATAAAAAACGCACCCATATTTATTATACCCCTAATTTTTTAGGGGATGTTTTCTGTATTTTCATAAAATTTAGCGCTACACCCCTAATTTTATCTGTTGGAAGAATAATTTTTATACTTTTGGATCAAATCAACAGTCGATTTGAACATATTAAATAGGCATAACCGGGATTCGACATAAGGGCGATTACCGATATGAGAATTACCTATGAACATCAAAAGACAATAAAAATCTTCATATGAAAAAGATTGAAGCAATAATCCGGAAATCGAAATTCGACGAGGTTAAGGAAGCTCTTCAGG
>NZ_JBEPWD010000033.1:0-25719 GCF_041642575.1 Salegentibacter sp.
GCCTTCCCGCCATAGCGGGACGCGATAACCGGGCTACGCTACACCCCGAGTATTTCTTAATCGCACTCGGCGCGATTACTTAATTTTTAGCCTTATCCGTTCCAAAATACACTGAAGCAGTCGGGAAGCGGAGGAAATCTATCCCTGTCTTTTCTGTTGAAAAGGAGAATAGATAAACCACAGACTAAAAATCTTGCGGAGAGACCGGGATTCGAACCCGGGCATCCAAAAAGGATGACAGCTTAGCAGGCTGCTGCATTACCACTCTGCCACCTCTCCAATAATTATGAACGTTGCAAATATTTTGCGGTTGCAAATGTAACTTTTACTTAGGTAGCTTCCAAACTTTTTAGGGCTAAAACATGCAATAAAAAACGAACAATTTTTTAATCACTTTTACATCAGAAATTTAAGCTGAAATTTTTTTTGCTTCGAAAGACTTCAGCATAACATAAACCATTATTATTGCCTGAATTTACTTAGTAGAAGAGGACTTTTCAATGATTGTTTGACCAGGATTGGCTAACCGCTGTGAAAAGTTTATCTTTAAATTTCGATTGTTTTAGTAGTGTTTTGGAAAATTGTATAATTCCGTTAAAAAGTGTCTATGAGTAAAAGTTTGCTAAAGGAACCCATTCTTGAAATTGAGCGAATTCTCGAGTTAATTCCGCAAAAACCACCATTTGTTATGGTAGATCGGCTTCTTGAGTACACAGAAAACACCGGTAAGACCGGTTTTGTTATTCCAATAGATAATATTCTGGTGGAGAATGGTATTTTTTCTGAACCCGGCCTTATTGAACATATGGCGCAAAGTATGTCCCTTTGGCGCGGTTATCAGGGATTTATGTCTGGATTGGACAAACCAAGAACCGGTTTTATTGGTTCGATCAAATCGGTGGAGATCCTGGCATTACCGAAGGCAGGAAGCACTCTAACAACCTACGTGGAAATTCTGCAGGAATTTAAGAATGTTACCTCAGTAGGAGCAAAAACAGAGGATGAGACGGGGAAATTACTGGCGACTTCTGAAATGAAAACCGTAACAGTAGACTAATTGTTTTCTGAAAATCATTCTTTTGTGAAAACTCCAGCCATTAAAAAACCCTCTTCGGCTTTTTAATCTTATTTTTCTGGCTAATTTAGTATCAGTAACCAAAATGAACAGATGCTTTTAAAAGATTTTTACTCGGTAGAACTTTCAGATGAAGAAAATGGGAAATATATAACCCATTTAAAAATAAACAAGGATCACCAGGTTTATCACGGGCATTTTCCAAACCGGCCGGTTACTCCGGGAGTCATTTTAATGCATTTATTTAAAGAGGATGCCGAGCGCCGACTCGGGAATTCTCTTCAATTAAAAAACGCAAATAATATAAAATTTATGGCGGTGGTAGATCCAAGAATCCATAATGAATTGATTCTTGATTATCAATTGGAGGAAAATAACCGGGAGATAAGGCTTAAGGGAATGGCTAAGACCAAAGATGGTATTTCCTTAAAAATCAACGCTATATATAAAATAAATTAGTTACTTTCGCCGAAAAATAAACAGATTTGAGTAGTACACCTATTTACCAGTCCAGATTTGAGAAGCTTAATTGCTGTATCCTTATTCCGACATATAATAATGACAAAACTCTGGCGAGTGTTCTGCAGGATCTACTACTTTATACTTCCAATCTGGTTGTGGTAAACGATGGTTCCACTGATTCAACTAGCAAAATACTTCAGGGTTTTTCTGAAATTAAAATTCATCATTTCAATCAAAATCAGGGTAAAGGTGAAGCCTTAAAGCATGGTTTCAAAATCGCCGGAGAGCTTGGCTATGAATATGCGGTGACTATAGATTCTGATGGGCAACACTATCCCGATGATCTTGATATTTTCCTTAATGAACTGGAAAACAAGAAAAACGGCACTGAGCTTTTACTGGTAGGAGATCGCAATATGACCCAGGATGGTATTCCGGGGAAAAGCACATTGGGGAATAAATTCTCCAATTTCTGGTTTCTGGTGGTTACCGGAATCAATTTAACAGATACGCAAAGCGGCTACCGCTTATATCCCATCAAGACAATTAATGAGATCAGGCTTTATACTAAAAAGTTTGAATTGGAGATCGAGGTTATTGTGAAAGCGGCCTGGCGGAAGGTAAAAGTTAAAAATATTCCTATAAAAGTTTTTTACGAAGAAAAAAACCGGGTAACCCACTTCAGACCCTTTTGGGATATTACCCGGATTTCACTACTCTATACCTGGTTTGTGCTGGTAAGTTTCTTTTATATTCATCCAAGGGACACCTATGATGATTTCAGAAAAAAAGGTTTTAAACGTTTCTGGAAAGAAAACATCATTAAAAGCGAGGAACCGGCATACAAGAAAGCTGCAGCTATTGCGTTAGGGGTTTTTGTGGGTATATCTCCTTTCTGGGGATTCCATACCCTTCTGGTGTTTACCCTCGCAGCCGTTTTCAGACTCAATAAGGTAGTAGCCTTTTTATTTTCGAACATTAGTATTCCACCTTTGATACCTTTAATCGTGTATGCAAGTTATCAGGTGGGGTCGTTTATCACCGGAAGAGGCTTCAGATGGGAATTAAGACCTGAAGATTTTGACTCGGCTACAGATTTGATCCAGAGTTTCTGGCAGTATATAGTTGGAAGTTTTGCCCTGGCAGGCGTAATCGCATTGATCCTTTGGGCGATATTTTATTTCATGTTCTCCATCACCAAGCAGCAAGAGGTGGTTAAGCCATAAAATACTGGTTGATCACGATTCAATCTTACGACAATCAAGAACTATCTTTTTTTCTTCCAGGTTAGTGGTAAAGAATAAATAGCGTTTCCCGCCGTCTCTGATCTTTAAAAGTTTGCGTATGTCTGCAACACTTTCAGGAAAATTCCGAGTGGCGATATTGGCTTTTATGCCTTTGAACTGTTTCTTTAATACTGAAGGTTTAAAATGCTTTGAATCAATAATTTCGAATTTTCTTCCAGGGAACTCTTTTAATTCTTCTGAAGTAAAAAGATGAGAGTTTTTATGCAATTTGTAAGTCCCGGTTTTTTGGGCTAAAGATTCGAAAAGACCGCTTTTCATGATCGCGGCATTGGGCTCATAAATATACTTTTTGGGCAGGCTGAAATTTAGTTCAGGTTTGTTTTTTAGATCTCCATAGAATTCCTCAGGGTGGCTCTTTTTAAAATTGATGGTTTTAATATGAAGAGAACCTGAAAAATCTTTTTCCAATAACCAAAGGAGTTCCTTAACTTCATTATTTACGGCCACTATATGAATTTCTGATACGTGTTTTAATTCTGTCAAACCTGCCGTAATATCGAGAAGAGGGGAAGTCTTAATAAGTATTCTATCGGTTTTTGTGAACAGCAGGTCAAGATTAGCCGGAACATCAGGGAGACAATCTGCAAGTTTAAAAACCTTCCCGCCGTGATCATCCCGCCTGCCAGGGTCGGCATAGATCACATCAAACTTATTATCACTCTCTTCGAGGGTTTGTAAACCATCTCCAGGAACCACCTGTATGTTATCTTTTCCTAATTGCCTGAAATTATGTTTTGCAATTTCCGCGAGTTCCTCATTCAGTTCGCAATAGACTACTTCTGTAAAGCTCTTTCCGAAAAAACAATCATCAATACCAAAACCACCGGTAAGGTCAATTAAGCGTTCCCCGTGTATTAATGAAGCCTTGTATTTTGCCGTGATCTCTGAGGATGTTTGCTCCAGGTTTATCTTAGGAGGATAAAGGATTCCTTTAGTTTTAAACCAAATTGGAAACTTATTTTTGGCCGTTTTTAAGCCTGCTATCTGCACAGCAATTTCAGCAGAAGAAACTTCGGGGAACGGGCTTCCTTTCAGCACAAGTCCCGTAAGGTCGCTTTTCAGGTTTTTCCTGATATATTCCTGTATTTCCGATTTTAATAATGCTTTATTCAAAGCAGGTGAATTAGAGATCGCGGGTAAGTCTTTTTACAATTTTATATTCGCTAAGAGATTCCTTCGCGATAACTTTTAGGGCGGTGTAAACAGGTACGGCCACTACCATTCCGGCAATACCGAAAAGCATACCGGAAATTAAAATGATAAGGAAGATTTCCAATGGGTGCGAACGTACACTTGCACCAAAGATCATGGGCTGGGAGATAAAATTATCTATCACCTGGCAAATTCCGTAACCTAACATTACATAACCAAGCCTTGGTAAAATAACGGTGGAAAAATCGGCGCCCAGAAAACTGGAAATCACAAACAACCCCATTAAGATTCCGGCGAAAATAGGTCCCAGGTAAGGAATAAGATTTAGAAATGCACAAATAAAGGCTATTGCAATAGGGTTATTAATCTCAAAAACGGTGAGTAAAACTGTATACAAAATGAATAAGACGGTTATCTGCAAAAAGAGCCCAACAAAATAACGTGAAAGCAATATTTTAATCGTGTTGAAAACCCGTTGAAACTTCTTTTCTTCTCCGCGGTTGGCAAAAACAAGGATAGAATTCAACATTAACTTGCTGTCTTTAAGAAGGAAGAACGAAATAAAGATCACCGAAAAAATAGCAATTAAAGCTGCGCCTAAAATTCCAAATACATTGTTTAAAAATCTTGGTATACCACCTATATCAAAATCCCGAAAGAATTCACTTTGGCGTAAACCTTCAATAATATTGATTTCCTCTACGCCCAGGTAATTATTAATCTCCTGATTAAGCTCGTTAAGATCGCTTCGGAAAGCTTCAATATCAATTTGGCCCAGATGCTGACTTTGTTCAATAACGATTGGTACGAAAACGAAAACAATTCCCACCAGCATAGAAAGCACGAGCAATAAAACTATAATCACTGAAATTTGATTGGGAATTTTCAGTCGGTGTTTTAAAAATAACACCACCGGACGGCCAATAAGCGAAATTACTCCTGCCACGGCTATATAAATTAGCACCGATTGGATCTGGTATAAAAAGTAAAGCAATAGGATAATTCCAACCATAATCCCGGCTGCACGTAATATTCCTAATGTAATCGCTTTTGAATTCACAGGGTAAATATATTATTTCTTGTTGAAAGCAAGGATTGTTTTTGTTATTTCATAAAGAGCGATCCCAGCCGCTTGTGCAACATTCATACTGCTATTTTGACCATACATACTGATATGCAGCCTTTTATCTGAAATCTCTAGTAATTCGTCATCTATTCCTGAAACTTCATTCCCCAGAATAAGACAAAGTGGGCGTCCCGGCTGATATTCAAAATCTTCTACCGGTAGGCTGTCTGAGGTTATTTCCAGCGCATAAAGCAAATAATTTTGTTCCTTAAGGTTTTTAGCTATCTGAAAATTATCTTCTTGAATTTCGAATAATACCCTTTGGTGAGTGCTTCTTGCCGTTTTCTTTAACCGATTGCTTTGAAGATTGGGCGGAGTTCCGGTAAAAATTATTTTTTCAATATTAAAAGCATCTGCTAATCTGAAGAGGCTACCAATATTTGCTTCGCCCGTAATATTATCCAGTAAAAGGACAATGGGAAATTTTCTTTCCTGAAATTTATTTTGTTCGTGAATGAGCTGCTTCAATTTTCAAAGGAGTATGTGAGGATATTTGCTCCCATTTTCAGGGCCTTTAGCCTAACTTCTTCGGGATCATTATGAACTTCAGGGCTTTCCCAGCCATCGCCAAGATCGCTTTCAACAGTAAAAAGACAAATTAACCGATCTTCCTCAAAGATCCCAAAAACCTGAGGTGGCTTATTGTCGTGTTCATGGATTTTAGGAAGACCTTCCGGAAATTGAAAAACCTGTTGAAAAACCGGATGTGAGGCACTAAGTTCCTGAAATTCCCTGTCCGGAAAGACCTTTTTCATAGCTTCCCGAAGATAGGGCTCCATTCCATAGTTATCATCAATATGAAGAAAGCCGCCGCTTAAAAGATAGTTCCTAAGGTTTTCTGCATCGGTATCACTGAAATAAACATTTCCATGTCCTGTCATGTGAATAAAGGGATATTGAAAGATGTCGGTGCTGCCCGGAGTTACAGTTTCCGGTTTAGAATCAATAGAAGTTTTAGCATTTTCATTGCTGAATTTTATAAGATTGGGTAGGGCAGTAGGGTTGGCATACCAATCGCCCCCGCCATCATATTTTAATAGCGCAATCTTTTGCGGATAGGCCCCGGAGATTCCCAGGAGAATAAAAAAAACTGCAAACCAAATCTTCATAGCAAACTTTGGATATCGGTAAAAATAGGAAATAAATATGAGTGCTGGAGTTAATCCTGGTTTGCAAGAGCAACGGTATGACAGGCAACTATAGCTGCGGTCTCGGTTCTCAATCTACTGTTTCCGAGACTAATCGGTTGCCAGCCATGTTGCAGCGCAAGTTGAATTTCTTCAGTAGAGAAGTCTCCTTCAGGACCGATAAGAATGGTGACTTCTGCAGAAGGCTCTGTTTTTTCTTTCAGTTGAAATCTTTGCATTCCTTTTTCGCAATGCGCGATAAACTTTTGTCCTGAAATATCCTGTTTTAGAAAATCTCTCAAACTTACGGCTTCGTTCAGCTGGGGCAAGGCAGAATGCAACGACTGCTTCATGGCGCTTTGCAAAACTCTTTCGAAACGATTGAGCTTGACGTGTTTTCTTTCGCTGTGATCGCAAATAACAGGAGTGACTTCGTGCATACCGATTTCTGTAGCTTTTTCCAGAAACCATTCGTAGCGATCGTTCATTTTGGTAGGAGCCACGGCAAGGTGAAGGTGCCAGGAAGCGGGCTTTTCCTTTTCTGAAGCGATAATTTCTGCTTTACAGGAATTAGGATTGGCATCGGTTATTTTTACTGAAAAAATAGAGCCACGGCCGTTTGTAACCTTCAGGACATCTCCGACATTTTTTCTTAAGACCTTTACGATATGTTTACTTTCATCCCTCGGGAATTCAACCTGTTTCCGGGTTTCGTCGATCTCGGGATTATAGAAGAGCTGCATGGCTTAAAATTTATAACGTGCCTGGGCGGTGATAGAAAGATCGGCGAAATCTTTTTCCAGGTATTTATAATGTCCGGCAATGGCGATCATCGCTGCATTATCTGTGGTATATTCAAATTTAGGAATATGGCATTTCCATCCATATTTATTTTCAGCTTCCATTAAAGCATTCCTAATGCCACTATTGGCAGAAACTCCGCCACCAATAGCAATACGGTTAATTCCGGTTTCTTTTACGGCCTTTTTTAGTTTATCCATCAAAATCCCCACGATGGAATACTGAATGGATGCGCAAATATCTTCCAGATTCTCCTTGATAAAATCGGGGTTGTTTTTGGTTTCCCTTTGAATAAAATACAGCACCGCAGTTTTGAAACCGCTAAAGCTAAAATTTAGTCCCGGCACTTTGGGTTTTGGGAATTTAAAAGCCTTGGGATTTCCGTTTTTTGCATATTTATCGATAAGCGGTCCACCGGGATAGGGTAAACCCAGGATTTTTGCACTTTTATCAAAAGCTTCCCCCACAGCATCATCGGTGGTTTCACCAATGACCTCCATCTGGAAATAATCGGTTACTTTTACGATCTGGGTGTGACCTCCACTTATAGTTAAAGCAATAAAAGGAAACTCGGGTTTTTCAAAAGCATCTTCTTCAATAAAATGAGCAAGAATGTGGGCCTGCATGTGATTAACATCAATTAAAGGAACACCAAGACCCATTGACAGGGATTTAGCAAAAGAAGTTCCAACAAGCAAAGATCCCATAAGACCGGGACCTCTTGTAAAAGCGATTGCATTTATATCTTTTTTAACGATATTTGCCTGATTTATGGCCTGGTGGATCACCGGAACAATATTTTGCTGATGAGCTCTGGAGGCGAGTTCAGGGACAACCCCGCCATACTGCTTGTGGACCTCTTGTGTGGCCACAACATTAGATAAAATTTTACCATTATGAAGTATGGCCGCAGCCGTATCGTCGCAGGAAGATTCGATCCCTAAAATGTATATATTTTGTGAAGCCATTAAGAAATAAGGGGCATAGAAATTGTTAATATTGTTTACAAAGTTAAAACATAAAAGCGTATCAAAAAATTCTGGAAAATATTAACTAGAACCGTGGTTGCGCTGGTTTTATTTTTTATTCTACTTCTTATTATTTTTTCCATTCCGGCCGTTCAAACTTCGGTTGCCGGGAGGATAACCAAATCCCTTAAGGAAAACAACGATGTGAATGTCTCGGTGGAAAGGGTAAGTTTAGGATATTTTGGTAAAGTTAAGCTCAACGGGATTTTGGTGGAAGACCACCACGCCGATACTCTTATGCATGCCCGGCAGCTCCGAACTTCAATATTAAGTCTCTCTAATATTGTTGCAGGCAATCCCTCTTTAGGCTTTACCCAGTTGGATGGATTTCGGCTGAAAATGAAAAAATATGAAGGTGAAGACAAAGATAACCTCGCGATCTTTCTCGATAAACTAAAAAAAGAACCCACCGGAGACCCGAAGGTTTTCTATATGGATGTAAGTACTGTGGAAATTCTAAATGGCCATTACAGTTTTATCAATGAAAACCTTGATACCCCTGAAATAATCATTCTCGACCAGGTTGCTTTACTTGCCAATAATTTCGAAATAGAGGACAGCAAAATAAGCGCCGAAATCACCAATATTCGAGGTGATGAAAAACGGGGCCTCAACATAAATCACCTAAGTACCGATCTCACCTATTCTCCAACCGGAATGATCCTGGATGACCTGATTTTGCAAACTCCGAATTCCATAATTAAGGCCGATCTGGAGTTGGATTATGTCCTCGACGATTTTTCCGATTTTATCAATAAAGTGCAGATAAGTGGGAGTTTTAATGAAACTGTTGTTTCCAGTAATGACCTAAAGATCTTTCACGATGGTTTTGGGGATGATCAGTTATTGGTCTTTAATACGAAATTCAGGGGTGCACTTAATGATTTTTATCTTGAGGATCTGGATCTAAAAGGAATGGACCGAAGCCGCGTAGATGGGCGGGTGAGTGTGGAAGGTGCTTTCTCAAATGGAGGCGAGAATCTCAGGATTAATGGTGATTTTAATGAGTTCACTTCAAATTATTATGACCTGGTAAATCTTTTGCCAGGTGACCTGCGTGGAAAACTACCAGAGAACCTTAGAGATTTTGGAAATATCCGGGTTGTGGGTGATGCTAATCTCACTACAAATTCCCTGGATGCCGATATTAACCTCACAACACAACTAGGAGATGCCGAAGCCTATTTTAGTCTTAATAATTTCAGCAATGTTCAATTGGCAAAATACAAGGGTAATTTAATCCTGAAGGAATTCAATTTAGGAAGATTGCTAAACAACGAAAACCTGGGTAAAACCAGTTTGGACTTAAATGTAGATGGTACAGGATTTGACCAGGAAAATTTAAGCGCCCGCCTGGAAGGCCAGATTTCCCAACTGGAATTTAATAACTACAACTATTCAAATATTCGGGTAATTGGCGATATGCGCCAGCCGGTATTTAATGGCTTACTTATGGCCAACGATCCCAATTTAAGAATGGAGTTTAATGGACTTGCAGACCTTTCGGAAGAAATAAATGTGTATGATTTTGAGGCAGCGGTAAGTTATGCAAACCTTAATGAGCTCAACTTTGTTGACAGGGATAGTATTTCTGTTTTTAAGGGAGATGTGATCATGAACATGAAAGGAACCACGATTGATAATGCCTTTGGGGAGATCCTCTTACTTAACACCTCGTACCAAAATCAAAATGACCTATATTCTTTTGATGATTTCAGTATAATTTCCAGTTTTGAAGAACAGGTGAGAACAATAGAAATAAACTCCCCTGATGTTATAAGTGGCCAGGTAGAAGGAAATTTTCAAATAGCCGAAATTGTTGATCTGTTTAAAAATTCTCTGGGAAGTATTTATACCAATTACGAGCCTGAAAACATAACCAATAACCAGTTTATGGAATTCGATTTTGATATTTATAATAAAATCGTAGAGGTTTTCTATCCTGAAATTACGCTGGCGCCCAACACCTTCATTCGTGGTAGGGTGGAATCTGATGAGTCAGAATTCAAGATCACTTTTAGATCTCCCCGGATTGATATCTTTGGGAATATGCTTGAAAATGTTAATTTGAGGGTAGATAATACCAATCCTATTTATAACACCTTTTTTGAATCAGACAGCGTTTCTACTGATATTTATAATTTCTCAGAATTCAGTTTCATTAATGTTACTCAACGGGATACACTTTTTATCCGCTCAGAATTCCAGGGAGGTAAGAAAAACGACGATGTATTTAATGTAAACCTGTTCCATACTATAAACGAAGAAAATAATTCGGTTGTGGGAATCCAGCGATCAGATATCCGTTTCAGAGAAAATATGTGGTATATCAATGAAGATCGAGACAAGAACAATAAGATAATTTTTGACAATAATTTTCAAAATATTACCATAGATTCTCTGGTAATGAGCCATCAGAATGAAGAAATAAGACTTAGCGGGGTGCTTCGGGATTCAACTTATAAAAATTTCAGTATGGAATTTGACGAGGTGGATATCGGGAAGATCACTCCGCAAATTGATAGTCTGGATCTGGCAGGAGTACTTAACGGGAAACTCGATTTGTTACAGGAAGATGGTGCTTATTATCCAAATACTTCCCTTAGAATTGATTCTTTAGACGTAAACGATAACATGTTGGGAGATTTTACCGTTGATGTTGAGGGTAATGAAGATCTCACAAATTATAGAATAAATGCGAGCTTAATAAAAGAAGAGTTTGAATCGCTTACTGCAGTAGGTAATATTGATGTTAACGGAACAGAACCCAGAATAGATCTGGATGTTGATCTGAGGCGTTTCAATATGGCGGCATTTAGTCCCCTGGGAGGAGAGGTTTTGAGCAATATTAGGGGTTTTGCCTCTGGTAGTGCAGGGGTTACCGGGAATTATAAGAATCCCGATTTTTCCGGACAATTAGTCCTGGAAGATGCAGGCCTGCGAGTACCATACCTCAATATTGATCTGGATTTTAGAGATGATGCCACGGTAAACCTTAATGAACAGCAATTCATCTTTGATAAGATTGAAATAATTGATACTAAATACCGAACCAGGGGAATCCTTGATGGCTATATCAGGCATAAAAATTTCAGGGAGTGGATGCTAAATCTGGATATCACTACAGATAGGCTTTTAGTGCTTGACACAGAGGCTAGTGACGACGCGTTGTATTACGGAACTGCCTTTATAAGTGGAGATGCCAGTATTTCGGGACCTACAGACAATTTGTTGATCGAGGTAAATGCCACAACGGAAAGAGGAACTGTTTTTAAGATACCACTAAACGAAACCGTATCGGCTGGAGATAATTCCTATATCTATTTTCTTAGTCCGGAAGAAAAGGCGGCCCGATTGGCCGGCGAACAAATTGTCACCAAAGAGGTGAAAGGTATTGAGATGGTATTTGATCTGGATATAAATAATGATGCTGAAGTTGAAGTGGTAGTAGATCAAACCAGCGGAAGCACCCTTCGCGGCCGAGGTGCAGGAAACCTTTTACTTGAAATCAACACAACTGGAAAATTCAATATGTGGGGAGATTTTGTGGCCTATGAAGGAGTCTACAATTTTAAATATGCCGGTTTGGTACAAAAGGTCTTCAATGTAGAATCTGGCGGAAGTATAAACTGGGACGGTAATCCAGCACGCGCGCAATTAGATGTCCGCGCCATATATGAATTAAATGCCAATCCTGCTGTTCTCCTGGAAAACCCAAGTATAAATAGAAAAATACCGGTGGAAGTGATCATAGATCTTCAGGGAGAGATAATTCAACCGGATATTACTTTTGAAATTGATTTTCCTAATGCCAGTTCGGTGGTTCGTTCTGAACTTGAATACAGGATGGATGACAGGGCAAGTCGGGAATTGCAAGCGCTTTTTCTGGTTACCCAGGGCTCTTTTTATAGTGAATTTGGCTTAAGGCAAAACGCCATTACAGGAACTTTAGCAGAAAGAGCTTCCAGTATCGTTAACGATATTTTTGCCGATGAGGACGGAAAATTCCAGGTAGGTGTGAATTATGTTCAGGGAGATCGCACTCCAGAACAGCAAACTGTAGACAGGTTTGGTTTAACACTTTCCACTCAAATAAGTGACCGTGTGATTATAAACGGCCAGGTTGGGGTTCCCATTGGCGGAGTAACCGAATCTATAATTGTTGGTGATCTACAGATCGATTTTCTTCTGAATGAGGATGGTTCGCTTAGAGCTAAAGTTTTCAATAGAGAAAATAACATCCAGTTTATCGGGGAAGAGATTGGATTTACTCAAGGGATTGGACTTTCTTATTCTGTTGATTTCGATACTTTCAAAGAACTTATTCAGAAGATACTGAATAACGAGAATAATAAAACTGAAGAAGAGGAAGAGCAGGAGAATTCTGCGAAATCACTGGCTCCCGATTATATTCAATTTCCTGAGCAAGGATCCAATTAAAACTTCTGACATTCAACGGAATAATAAAATACCTTTCAACCAGGTATGATTAGGTTCACAATTAATCGAAATTTAATTTGCCTGAATGTGGCTATTTAGGCCTTTGTTCGTAGATTTATATTTAAAAATAAAATTCATGTCACCAAGAATAAAAAGAATAGGAGTAATGACCTCCGGAGGGGATTCCCCCGGGATGAATGCTGCTATCAGGGCTGTTACACGAGCCTGTGCATATTATCATGTGGAATGTTTCGGTTTTAAAAGAGGGTTCCAGGGAATGATAGAAAATGATTACCTGGAGCTAAATGCCCGAAGTGTTCGGAACATCATTCAGCTAGGAGGAACCATTTTACAGTCTGCCCGTTCCAAAGATTTTTTAACTGAGGAAGGTCGAACAAAAGCTGCTACAAATCTTAAAAAGCTTGGCATAGACGCAATGGTTCTTATAGGTGGTGACGGAACCTTTAGAGGGGGACAAGCACTTACCAGAGAACATGGCATCCCTGTAATTGGGGTTCCAGGTACGATTGATAACGATATTTTTGGAACCCAGTATACCATTGGTTATGATACCGCTTTAAATACGGTGGTTGAGGCGATTGATAAGATCAGGGATACAGCCAGTTCCCATAACCGCTTATTCTTTGTAGAGGTAATGGGGCGCGATGCAGGTTTTATTGCTCTTAACAGCGGTATAGGCGCCGGAGCAGAAGAGATTTTGATACCAGAAGAAAATTTAGGCTTAGACAGATTACTAATTTCACTCGAAAGAAGCAGGCGGTCAGGAAAATCTTCCAGTATAGTTGTTGTCTCGGAAGGAGACAAGATTGGGAAAAATGTTTTTGAACTTGCCGATTATGTGAAGGAAAATCTTCCGTATTACGACGCTAAAGTGACCGTGCTGGGACATATCCAACGGGGAGGAAGCCCGACTTGTTTTGATAGGGTTTTGGCCAGCAGAATGTGCGTGAAAGCAGTAGAATTACTTTTGGATGGCCAGCATAATATTATGGTAGGAACGATGAACAACAAAATTGAAGCCTGCGATCTTGATCATGCCCTAAAAGACAAGCCCACAATCAATAAAGAACTTCTCAGAATATCTGATATACTTTCTACCTAACATGAAAAAAACTATTGCAATAATTGCCCATAACGGAAAGAAAGCTGAAATGGTGCAGTTTTTAAATGAAAACCGGGAAATCTTGCAATCTAAGGCAATCCACCTTATCGCCACAGGAACTACCGGAGCGAAAACCGAAACAGCGGGTTTTGAAGTAGAGAAATTACTTTCCGGCCCAATAGGCGGGGATGCACAAATAGCTGCTAAGGTCGCAGAAGGACAAATACAAATGGTAATTTTCTTCCGGGATCCTATGGATAAACATCCCCATGAACCCGATATTTTTATGTTGATGAGGATCTGTGATGTTCACAATATCCCGCTTGCTACAAATCCGGCTACCGCTAAACTGCTGATCCAGGGAATATAGATCGAAAATTCACCCGGCTTTTACTGCAATCGCGCTAATTTCAACATTCACAAATTTAGGTAGGTTTGCAACTTCCACAGTTTCCCTGGCAGGTGCTGTTTCCGCATCAAAGTATTTTCCGTATACCTCATTAATTTGAGCGAAATTATTCATGTCGCTTATAAAAATTGAGGTTTTGATCACGTTTTCAAAACTCAATTCGGCTTCGGTAAGAATAGCTTTTAGGTTTTCCATCACAAGGGTGGTTTCCCTCTTTAAATCTGAGGTTTCCAGTTCACCGGTTTCCGGATTTATGGCGATCTGGCCTGATATAAAAAGCATATTCCCGCTCATTACAGCCTGATTATAGGGTCCTATTGGGGCCGGAGCATTTTTTGTTTTTATGATTTTCTTCATGATCTAAAATTTTAAAGTTGGCGGTCTGGTTCGCGTCTTTTATCGTATTTAATGTCACTTAAGATAGAAGATTTAATTCCTATAAAAAAGTACCAGGAACTCCGCTCACTAAATGGTACCCAGTTAAAACTCATCCTCCAGCTATCAAGATCCCTCTGAAAACGCAATTGGGTATAAGTGAAACCCTGTTCCTTGAGATCGTATCCCGAAGAACCACCCACAATCCATTTAGGTGAAATTTCCAGGTCTCCCGAAAACATTATAGAATGCGAGGTGATCTCATTTTGCCTTGCGGAATTATTATAGGTCATAGTATAAGAAACCCGGAGATCCCAGGGAATTTTGTAATTATACCAGCGGTCATCGCGATCTTCACGGTCTTCATCATCAAAATCATCTTCCTCATAAAACCTACCGTCCATATCTGTGCCTTTTCCGAAGAGATCATCACGGCGCCCGCCATTTCTGTAGGTATCGTTTTCCAACTCATCATCCTCCTCCGCATCACCTTCAAAATCCTTGTTTGAGAAAGAATACCCAAAACTCACATTGGCATTTGTAAAGCGAAAGAGACTACCTCCATTTTCAATATTGAGCTTATTTATTCTTCGGTTGTTGTTGTCTAAGGCATATATATCTATATTACCCGCTACGTTAATATCTAATTTGTTACGAATAATCGGAATACCTCCGCGAATAGCAATCGGGGATAATTGTAAGGAGTCTCCCGCCAGGTTATAGGAGGTGCTTAGGCTGAAGTTATTCAACAAAGTGATTTTTTCAGGTTCGGTAGCGGTGCTGTCTTTAGAGCGGACTTTAGCTTCCAGTGTATTACTAAGACTTAGGCCAATTGAACTTGAAAAGCGATTTCCCGGGGCCCCATATAGCGTACCCTGAAACCTGGAATAATCAACCATGTTGGTTTCCATTGGATTTGCAGGATTAATGCGCTCATAGGAATCATAATATTGATCGAAGGCAGGATTTATATTATAACTAATATTAGGGCGCATGACATGGCGTATGGCTTGTATTTTTTTATCTTTTCCGAAGTTTTTTAATCCATAAATTGTAGTACCAATACTACTGCTGAAATTGTAGGTTCGGTACGAGTCAAATTTATTAATAGTGTCTATTACTTCTTCGTTAGCGGCTTCATCCCATGAGCGCTCAAAGGTTTTAAAGACCCAGTTCTCGTTATAGTTTGCATTTACACTCGCACTAAAGAACTTAAATAATTTAAAGTTGGTAGAAACTGGAACTGTATGCTGTGCCCCATAATTCATCCCCTCAAACATTTCCGGTTGGAAAAAAAGCGAATCGGTAGTCTGGATTTGATTTTCTCCCCTGAAATTATATTGCAGGTTAATATTCTCAATAAACCCCTTTTTAGCACCCGTCTTTGGTGCAAAAGGATAGATACGGGACATACTAAGTTGAGCGGTAGGCAAACTCATGTTAATACTTTGGGTGTTGGTATTTTGCGAATGTCTGGCGGCCACACTTAAATTAACCTGGGGCTCTCCTTCAAAAGTCTTGCTGTAGGATACCGATGAACTTAAAGTATTATTCAGGAAATTACCCGTATTTGATTGATTTACAGACTCCCGGTAATAAGTGCTACTCCCCAGGTTAACCGAAGCGGAAAATCTTGACGTGGGATTTGCTTTTGCATCTTGATTGTGCCTCCACTGGATGTTATACTGTGTACTTTCAGAATAATCGGGAAAACCCCGCTCGCTTTCCAAAAGGTTCTCATACCTTAATCTGAAATTTCCCCGGTATTTATATCGTTTAGCATAATTGGATTCGGTGCTCAATTCATAACTACCATTAGTATAATAAGCTCCAAGCACCATTAGATCAACATAATCGCTAATGGCAAAATAATAACCGCCGTTTTGCAAAAAATAACCTCTCTGGCTATCTCCAAAACTAGGAGGAATAAAACCGGAAGTTTGTTCATCTGTCATAGGGAAGTACCCAAAAGGCAACCCCAGCGGGGTGGGAACATCGGCGATGTACATATTCACAAGACCGGAAACTATCTTTTTATCCGGGACAAATTTGATGCGACGGGCATAGAAATAATAATCTGGGTTTTCTACATCTTCAGAAGTGGTAAAACGAACATTCTGCATAAAATAAACCGAATCGTTTTCACGCTTAGTGACTTCCCCCAGTACATTAAAGGAAGCCTGCTGAGTACGGGAATTATATACCAGCGCTCTTTCAGTATCAAAATTAAAACGAATAGAGTCGGGTTCTACGGTTTGTTCAGCCTGAGTGAATACCGGGGTTTGTGAATAGGCTCCGGTGGAATCGGGAATTCCGTAGGCGTAAACCTCATTCTTATTGTTATCTATTACAATTAATCCAGCTTCCATGACTATATCTTCATAAGTCACACGAGCTTCATTATAAAGATACATCCGGTTTTCCTTCTGGCTAATTCGCACATAGTCTTTAGCCGTATAGTTAACAACATCGGTAATAATCTGATTTCCTTTGGGTTTTAAGGTATCCTGAACTATAGAATCTCCAACAATAGTATCAAGGCTTTTAATACTTTCAGCGAGGAGAAGGGAATCTCCAACCGAAATCAGGGTATCACGTTGAGCTTCAATTTTCAAGCTGTCCTGTTTCCCGATTTCCTGAGCAGAAATTAACCCGGAAACAAGAAAAAAAATAGAGCAAAAAAGTATATTGAGTATAGTTGTTTGCAATGCTTTAAGTGCTATTTTTGTACAGAATGGCTCGCTTTTTGCGAATTCAAAATTACATATATTTTTTCAGCTTGGATTTGAGATTTAAGGAAAAATAGTAATTAAAATATTCACCCCAAACTTTGCGTTACGTATTTATGAGAACGAACCTACTTAAACTTTTCGTATTAATTTTTCTTTTACCCGCATCTTACCTCTTTGCATTTGAAGCGGAAAAACCACCACGAGATCGTTTTATTGTAGTTCTGGATGCAGGCCATGGTGGAAAAGATCCCGGAAACAGAGGTAATGGGTTCAGGGAAAAAGAGATCGCCTTGAATATTGTTCTTAAAGTAGGGGAAGCCCTTGAGAAACGGGGAGATATTGAGGTTATATACACCCGTAAAAGCGATGTTTTTGTCGAACTTAACAAAAGAGCCAGGATAGCCAATGAAGCAAATGCCGATCTTTTTGTTTCAGTTCATCTTAATGCGCATAATTCACAGGCTTACGGAACCGAAACTTTTGTACTGGGATTGCATAAGTCGCAGGAAAATTTCGAAGTTGCCAAAAAAGAAAACTCGGTTATTTTCTTAGAGGAAGATTACGAGATTACATACGGCGGATTCGATCCTAATTCACCTGAAAGCTATATAGGAATGGCGCTAATGCAGGAGGAATATTTAAACCAGAGCATTCTCCTTGCCGATTTTATTCAGAAGAATTTCACTAATAAGCTTAAAAGGAAGAACAGAGGCGTTAAACAAGCCGGTTTTTTGGTATTAAAAAATGCGGTAATGCCAAGCGTTTTAATAGAAACCGGTTTCCTGACTAATAATAATGAAGGTCCTTATTTAAATAGTTCTAAGGGTCAGGAAAATCTATCTAAGGCTATCGTAGATGCAATAGTTAATTATGCTGAAAGCATTAATTTAAGCAACCTGGAAAGTATTTCGGAGCGGGGGTTTGGGATTACTGAAACTTCAGATCATTATTCCGGTATTTCTTTTAAAGTGCAACTGGCTGCCGGCAGCGCAAAACTTGAAACCAAACCTTATAACTTCAAGGGCTTAAGGGATATTACCCGTGAAAAAGAAGATAAATTATATAAATATTATTACGGCGATACCTCCAGCTATTTGGAAATTCAAAAATTACATAGAGAGGCTAAAAAGAAAGGATATCCTTCCAGTTATATCGTTGCATTTAAAGAAGGAAGAAAGATCACGGTTAACGAGGCGTTAAAATCTGAGGTTAATTAAAGCTATCTTTCTATTTTTATTTCTAAATTTGTGCATATCCAAAAAAAATTAGCTCTTGAAATTTACACGTGAGGTAAAAACTGCCCTTTTAGCTATTACAGCTATCATTCTTTTGATATTTGGTTACAGTTTTCTGAAAGGAAAGAATCTCCTGGATTCGAGTAGAACCTTTTATGCTATTTATGATGATGTGGAAGGATTGTCTCCTTCATCACCTGTAACTATTAATGGTCTTAAGGTTGGGCAAATCACCAATATAGATTTTGTAGACCAGTCTGGATTGATCCGGGTAACCTTTACGGTAGAAAATGATTTTGAATTTTCTAAATCCAGTATTGCCGAGGTTTATGGTGGTAGCATTATTGGCGGGAAATCCCTGGCTATCATCCCCGATTATAACGATCCAGAGATGGCAGAATCCGGTGATATTCTAAAAAGTGATGTTGAGGAGGGAATCATGGAACTGGTAAATGATAAACTTGCCCCGCTTCAGGAAAAGGTGGAAAATTCGATTGTTAGTGCAGATTCCTTACTTACGGCATTAAATGAGATTTTGAACGACAGCACTCGAAACAATATAAGAAACACCTTTCAGGATTTGGGAGAAACTGCCCGTTCCTTTAAAGGAACAGCTTTTGAACTTGAAGGCCTGGTATCATCTAATTCACCAAAGCTAGATAGAACCTTTACTAACCTGGACGAAATGTCCACGAATTTCAATAAATTTTCTGATACCCTATCTACAATGAATATAGGTAAGATTACCAACGATATTGAAAGTGTGGTCGCCGATTTTGAACAAATATCCACTAACCTGAACAATGGCCAGGGAACTGCGGGGAAATTGCTTAATGACGATAAGGTATATGACAATCTTGACAGGGCAACAAAAGAGCTGGAACAACTATTACAAGATATAAAACTGAATCCTAAGCGATATGTTCATTTCTCTGTTTTTGGAAAAAAACCAGGACCGTATGAGCAGCCGCAGGATACGTTAAACTAACCACCTGTCATGCAAATTATTTCTCAAATTTTATTCCTCCTGGTCCTGGTGGCCGGAATTTGGTTTTTTACACGGAATGTAAAACGCCTTATCAGAAATATTAAATTAGGAAAAGAAATAGACCGTACCGACCGTTCAGGAGAACGCTGGACAAAAATGTCCAGAATAGCCCTGGGACAGAGTAAGATGGTAAGAAGGCCTATTGCCGGTATTCTCCATATTATAGTTTATGTTGGTTTTATTATCATTAATATTGAGGTTCTGGAAATCATTATTGATGGTCTTTTTGGCACTCACCGCGTGTTATCTTTTATGGGCGGTTTTTACAGTTTCCTCATCGGATCTTTTGAAATTCTGGCATTTTTAGTTCTTATTGGTGTTATAATTTTCTGGACACGAAGAAACATCAGCAATATATACAGGTTCCTGAGCAGGGATTTAAAAGGCTGGCCAAAAAATGACGCCAACTATATTCTTTATTTTGAAATGGTGCTGATGCTCCTTTTTTTGGTGATGAATGCTACAGATCACCAACTTCAGTTGAATGGAGCCGATCATTATTCACAGGAAGCTGGGATTGTTGGATCATTTCCGGTGAGCCAATTTTTGCTTCCAATTTTCGATGGCATGAGCAATGCTTCGCTTATCATTATTGAAAGAGCTGCATGGTGGCTCCATATCGTAGGTATTCTAATCTTTCTGAATTATCTCTATTATTCCAAGCATTTACATATTCTTTTGGCTTTCCCTAATGTTTATTACTCCAAACTTCAGCCAAAGGGTGAAATGGATAACCTTGAAGCCGTAACCAATGAGGTGAAATTAATGATGGATCCCGATGCAGATCCTTTTGCCGCTCCTGCGGAAGAAGATGCAGATGCTGAGCCGGAAAAATTCGGGGCCTCCGATGTGATGGATCTTAACAGGGTGCAATTACTCAATGCTTATACCTGTACCGAATGTGGGAGGTGTACAGATGAGTGCCCTGCCAATCTAACAGGGAAGAAATTATCTCCGAGGAAAATTATGATGGATACCCGCGACCGGGTAGAGGAGATTGGAGAAATTATCAACAAAAACGGAAAATTTGAAGACGACGGTAAGCAATTGCTGGACGATTATATTCTTCGGGAAGAACTTTGGGCCTGTACAACTTGCAATGCTTGTGTGGAAGCCTGTCCTGTTGGAATAGATCCACTATCTATAATACTTGATATGCGTCGGTACCTTGTAATGGAAGAAAGTGCCGCTCCTAATGAATTGGGTATATCCATGACAAATATTGAAAATAATGGCGCGCCATGGCCCTACAATCAACAGGATCGACTTAACTGGGCTAACGAGAATTAAGACTAATCAAGAAGAAATTTCAGAATAAAATTATACAATTATGGCAGAAGCACTAAAGGTACCTACAATGGCCGAATACATGGCGGAAGGGAAGAAACCCGAAGTTCTTTTTTGGGTGGGATGCGCCGGAAGTTTTGATGATCGTGCGAAGAAAATAACCAAAGCTTTTGTAAAATTACTGCATAAATCCGGAGTAGATTTTGCCGTTTTGGGTACTGAAGAAAGCTGTACCGGGGATCCGGCGAAACGTGCCGGAAATGAGTTCCTATTCCAGATGCAGGCGGCAACCAATATAGAAGTGCTGAACGGTTACGAAATAAAAAAAATAGTAACTGCCTGCCCTCACTGCTTTAACACTATCAAAAATGAATATCCTGTCTTGGGTGGGAGCTACGAAGTATTGCATCATACCCAGTTTCTGAAATCACTTCTCGAAGAAGGAAGGTTAAAAGTTGAAGGCGGTAAATTTAAAGGCAAACGCATCACCTTCCATGATCCCTGTTATTTAGGACGCGGAAATGGAGAGTATGAAGCTCCCCGCGATTTACTTCGTAAACTTGAAGTAGAACTCATTGAAATGAGAAAATGTAAGCGTGAAGGCTTATGCTGTGGCGCAGGTGGCGGACAAATGTTCAAAGAGCCTGAACCCGGCAATAAAGAAGTAAATGTAGAACGAACCGAGCAGGCTTTAGAAGTGAAGCCGGAAGTTATCGCTGCAGGTTGCCCGTTTTGTAATACTATGATGACCGATGGGGTGAAAAGCAAAAATCAGGAAGCCGAAATTGCAGTTATGGACGTTGCTGAGCTTATTGCTACCGCCGAAGATTTATAGAGGATTTAACATTAAAAACTGGTACTATATTTGAATTCCAACAAGGAAATCAATTAGTTTTGTGATCACCTAAATCTACAGCAAATGTTAGTACCTTTTGAAAATCTACCAGACAGCGCCCGTGTGTGGGTTTACCAGGCTAACCGGTCTTTTACTCAGGATGAATTAGAAGAAATTAAAGCCAGGTTAGACAAGTTTTTAACCCAATGGACAGCCCACGGAGCTCAGCTAAACGCAGGCTACGATATAAAATACAAACGTTTTATTACTATTGGCCTTGACCAGCAGGTGAATCTTGCTTCGGGTTGTTCAATTGATACCCAGGTTAATTTTATCCAACAACTGGAAAAAGATTATAATGTTGATCTCCTGGATAAGATGAACGTCTCTTATAAACAGGGAGAATTTGTGGCCCATAAAACCCTGATAGATTTCAGGAAAATGGCCAAAAACAAGGCGGTATCTCCAAATACTATTGTTTTCAACAATCTCGTAAATAATAAAGCTGAATATCTTAATAACTGGGAAGTTCCTGCTTCCGAAAGCTGGCACAGCAGATTTTTAAAATAATGATTTCCAAAGGGCAGATTCGTTTTCTATTTCTCTTCCTTGTTTTTGTTAGCTTTAATTCTTTTGGTCAAAATGCACATCCTCTATTGGCCGATGATGCCGAAGCACAACGAAAATGGGTAGATAGCGTGTACGCGCAAATGAGCCTTGAGGAAAAAATCGGTCAGCTATTTATGGTTGATGTTTTCTCTAGTGCTTCAGAAAGAGAATTGAACAGGACCCGAAAGCTTATTAAAGAACACAAACTTGGTGGTCTCATTTTCTCCAAGGGAGGCCCAAAAAGACAGATCAGTCTTCAAAACGAATTTCAGGAATTATCAGATTTTCCTCTACTAATAGGAATGGATGCTGAATGGGGTTTATCTATGCGTCTTGACTCTACTTTTGCCTTGCCGTGGAATATGACCCTGGGAGCCATTCAAGACAATAATCTAATCGAATCGGCCGGAGCAGCTATTGGCAGGCATAGCAAAAGAATGGGAGTTCATATAAATTTTGCTCCCGTTGTAGACATCAATACCAATCCTAACAATCCCATCATCGGAAATAGAAGCTTTGGAGAAGAAAAGGAGAATGTGGCCAAAAAATCGGTCGCCTTCATGAAAGGAATGCACAAAGAAGGCGTGCTTTCCAGCGCAAAACACTTTCCGGGACATGGGGATACCGATTCAGATTCGCATAAAACACTTCCAACAATAAATTTTTCAGAAGAGAGGATCAGGGAGGTAGAACTTTATCCATATTATGAATTAATCCGGGAAGGTCTCTCCAGTGTGATGGTGGCCCATTTAAATGTTCCTGAACTGGAATCGCGTCCAAACATGCCGTCTTCTCTAAGCAAAAATATTATTTCTGATCTGCTCAAAGACCAATTGGGTTTCAACGGACTTATTTTCACCGATGCGCTTAATATGAAAGGCGCCTCTGATTATCAGGCTCCAGGGGAAATTGATCTTGCCGCTTTTCTGGCCGGAAATGATATTTTACTCATGCCCAGGGACGTACCAAAAGCAGTAGAAACTCTAACCGATGCTTATGTAAAGGGAATTATCTCTGAGCCCAGGATGGCTCATTCGGTAAAAAAGATCCTTTTAGCTAAGTATAAGGTTGGTTTAAATGATTATACACCGGTAAAGCCCGGTTATATCTACGAAGAGTTAAAAACCGTGAGAGACAGTGCGCTTTTTGAATCCCTGGTAGAAAGTTCCCTCACTCTTCTTAAAAATAACAAAGCTGTTGTTCCGGTAAAGAATCTTGAGAAAAAGAAAATAGCCTATGTGAATTTTGGAGATGCTGATGGCAGTGAATTCTTGAATCAGATGCGAAAATATGCAAAGGTAGACTGGGTTAGTGCAACCACTCTTTCTTCTTTGCTACAAAAACTAGAGAAATACAATTATGTGGTTATTGGTTTTCATAAACCTGATGTTAATCCCTGGGCAGGATATAAATTTACACCCAGGGAAATAGAATGGATCCATGAAATTGCAAGGAAAAATACTACCGTCCTCGGGCTGTTTACCCGGCCGTATGCATTAACTCCATTACCTACACAAAACCTGGAGGGAATATTAATCGGGTATCAAAACAATAAAATTGCTCAGCAAAAACTGGCTCAGGTAATTTTTGGAGGTATTGAAGCCAGGGGTGTGCTGCCGGTGAGTCTGGGTAATGAGTTTCCTGTGGGAACAGGATTTCAAACAAGGGGGCTTAACAGAATGTCCTACGGGAAACCTGAAAGTGTAGGGCTTAATTCCTATAAACTTCAGAAAATAGATAGTATTATTAATGATGCTATCGAAAAGAAAATGACTCCCGGAGCTCAAATCTTAATTGCCAGAAAAGGAAAAGTTGTTTATCAGAAAAATTTTGGCCACCATACCTATGAAGAAAATATTCCTGTTAGCGATACTTCGGTTTATGACCTGGCTTCGTTAACCAAGATCCTGGCAACACTTCCACTAATAATGGAACAGGAAGAAGAGGGAATAGTGAATTTTAATACCCGCCTGGATGAATTACTCCCCGTTTTTGAGGGTTCAAACAAGGGGCATTTCAAACTTCAGGATATGCTTATGCATTATGCGGGGTTAAAAGCCTGGTTGCCATTTTACGTACCAACAATAGACAAGGTGACTCGAAAGCCTTCAACAATGTATTATTCGAAAATTCCCTCAGCAGATTTCAATACTACTGTAGCCGAGGAAATGTATATACGGAATGATATGCAGGATACGATTCTGAACATTATTAAAGAAAGCAAACTGGAGCCACGGCAACAGTACAAATACAGTGATCTTCCGTTTTATCTCCTGAAGTATTACCTAGAGACTTATTACGGAACAACTTTGCATAGTATTACTCAAGAGCATTTATATAAACCTTTGGGTGCGAATTATACAAGTTATTTACCATTGACGAGGTTTCCAAGAGATCAAATAGTTCCAACCGAAGATGATAAACTATGGCGTGACCAGATTGTGCATGGCTATGTCCATGACCAGGGTGCCGCAATGCAAGGGGGAATTGGGGGTCATGCCGGTCTATTTAGCACAGCAAACGATGTTGCTAAAATGATGCATATTTACCTTTATAATGGAGTATATGGCAACGAAAAGTTCTTTAAAGAAGAAACCGTGGGGAAATTTAACACCTGCTATTATTGTGAAGAAAATGTAAGGCGTGGAGTAGGATTCGACAAACCTCAATTAAAAGCATCGGGGCCAACCTGTGATTGTGTTTCAATGTCCAGTTTTGGGCATTCGGGTTTTACAGGCACCTTTGCCTGGGCAGATCCCGAAGAAGAAATAGTATATGTATTCTTGTCGAATAGGACATTTCCCGATTCGAATAACAGGAAATTAATTAGAGAGAATGTTCGGTCTAAAATTCAGCAAGTGATCTATGATGCCATTGACTTTTGATACATTTATAAAGGAAAAACTTATATTTAAATAAAAATTCATGAAAATAGGCATTGTATGTTACCCAACTTTTGGTGGGAGTGGAGTGGTAGCCACAGAGTTGGGCCTGGCACTTTCCAGACGAGGGCACGAAGTTCATTTTATTACTTATAGCCAGCCTGTACGGCTGGATCAATTATCCAGTAATGTACGCTTTCATGAAGTTCATGTCCCCGACTATCCTCTTTTTCACTATCAGCCTTACGAACTTGCCTTAAGTAGTAAGCTGGTGAATATGGTTAAGCTTCACGGAATTGAGCTTTTACATGTTCATTATGCTATTCCGCATGCGTATGCAGGGTATATGGCCAAAAAAATGCTTGCTGAAGAAGGAATTGATCTTCCAATGGTAACAACCCTTCATGGTACTGATATCACTCTGGTGGGCAACCACCCATTCTATAAACCGGCTGTAACTTTTAGTATTAATAACAGTGATGTGGTTACTTCTGTTTCCGAGAGCCTAAGGACCGATACTTTGAATTTATTCGACATACGCAAAGAAATTGATGTAATCCCCAATTTTATTGATGTTTCCAAATGTGATCGAATGACTTTTACAGACTGCCAACGAGGCCTGATGGCAGCAGATGATGAAAAAATAATTACCCACATTAGTAATTT